>CANGTN010000007.1 GCA_947456805.1 Chitinophagaceae bacterium
ATTATGAATATTGAAAATGAATTTAAAAAATTTGCTGTACAACATAGAAATATCAGCAGCAATACATTGCATAGTTATCAAACGCATTTTAACCCAACCAATCTTACGCCTTACATCATTGAGGAACGTCCAATGAATATTGCGCAAATGGATGTGTTCAGTAGGTTGATGATGGATAGAATTATTTTCCTAGGAGAAGGCATCAATGACTATGTGGCAAATATTGTTACTGCACAATTGTTGTTTTTGGAAAGTGTAGACAGAACTAGAGATATTCAGATGTATATTAATAGCCCTGGAGGTAGTGTTTATGCAGGTTTGGGCGTTTATGATACGATGCAGTTTATTAGTCCGGATGTAAGTACAATTTGTACAGGAATTGCAGCAAGTATGGGGCAAATATTGTTGTGTGCAGGGGTTAAAGGAAAACGTACTGCATTAAAACACAGCCGCATCATGATTCATCAGCCAAGTGGTGCAATTGGTGGTCAGGCTACTGATATTGGAATTACTGCAAGAGAAATCAAAAAATTAAAAGACGAGTTGTATGCGATTACTGCTCATCATACCGGAAAAGATATTGCCCAAGTTGCAAAAGATAGCGACAGAGATTTTTGGTTAACCTCAACTGAAGCGAAAGAATATGGACTGGTTGATGAAGTGCTTCTTACCAATCCTCGTAAAGAAAAGAAAGCGTAATTGTTTGAAATTTTTTTTAGTTCTTTAAAAAATTGTCTGGAATAATCTGAAAAAAAAGAGGTTTTATTTTTTCCTCAACTTTTTACACAGATACCTTGTTTTAGTCAAATAAATTCAATAAAGCTATATTGTTGAGCTACTTATTTTTATATTAAAATTTTATAAAATCATGATACAAAATAATTACAGTTTGCACCCATACAAAATGGATGATGAAGAAAACCAAGAAACTGCTAAAGAAGAAAAGCAAGAAGCTATGAGCCAGGGCATGGTTAAAAAAATGGAAAAACTATTTTTTGAAAAACGTGCTGTTTATTTATGGGGTGTTGTAGAAGACAAATCAATCAAAGAAGTAGTAAGCAAATTACTTTTACTTGAAGCTGATAAACCCGGCGAGGAAATAAAATTATATATAAATAGCCCTGGAGGTGTTGTAACAAGTGGATTTGTTTTGTACGATACTATCAAAATGATTTCTTCTCCGGTAAGTACAATTTGTATGGGTTTAGCTGCAAGTATGGGAAGTATTTTATTAAGTGTAGGTGCAAAGGGAAGGCGTTTTATTTACCCTCACGGAGAAGTAATGATTCATCAACCAAGTTTGGGTGGTTATTATCAGGCTACAAGTGCTGATATTGAAATTCAGGCAATACAAATTGAAAAAACAAAATTGATTGGTGCAAAAATATTAGCAGAAAATTGCGGAAAAACGGTTGAACAAGTAATGATTGATTTTGATCGTGATTATTGGATGGATGCCCAAGAAGCAATCGCATACGGCATTGTTGATGGCGTACTAGATAAGTTGTAAGCTGACACTTTTAATCCACAGTTTTTATTGTTTCAAGATTATAATGTTTGATTTGCATAAATTTGCAAATTGCTGATAACATAAAATTTTCAATTTTTGTTAAAAATATCAGAGGAAATGCATTCAAATATTTGAACAACTAACTATTAATGGCTAAACAAACACATTTACATTGTTCTTTTTGTGGAAGAAGCCGCGATGAGGTTAAAATTCTTATTGCCGGTCAGGAAAGCCATATTTGTGAAAACTGTGTTGAACATGCACAAGAAATAATTGGTCAGGAGCTCATTGTATCTCAAGAACAAAATGCATCTACACAAAATTTTAAACTAACTGTTCGCAAACCTACAGAAATAAAAAAGTTTCTTGATGAATATGTAATTGGTCAGGATGAAGCTAAAAAAATATTGTCAGTTGCTGTTTACAATCATTTTAAACGAATTACCAACAAAGTTGAGAAAGATGAAGTTGAAATTGAAAAAAGCAACATCATCATGGTTGGTGAAACAGGTACAGGGAAAACCTTACTTGCAAAAAGTATTGCTAGAATGTTGAATGTACCTTTTGCAATTGTAGATGCAACTGTGTTCACGGAAGCCGGTTATGTAGGAGAAGATGTTGAAAGTATGCTTACTAGATTATTGCAAAATTGTAATTATGATGTAGTGGCTGCAGAACGCGGAATTGTTTATGTTGATGAGCTGGATAAAATTGCACGTAAAGGTGATAACCCCTCAATAACAAGAGATGTCAGTGGAGAAGGTGTGCAACAAGGATTATTAAAAATGTTAGAAGGTACAGAAGTATTGGTTCCTCCGCAAGGTGGAAGAAAACACCCAGATCAAAAAATGATTAAGGTGGATACTAAAAATATTTTATTTATCTGCGGTGGTGCTTTTGACGGTATTGATAAAGTGATTGCACGCAGAATGAATACCAATGCCATTGGATTTAACGTAAACAAAGTAGAGCAGGAAATGCAGCGAAAAAACTTGTTGCAATTTATCAACGCACAAGACTTAAAAGGCTTTGGATTAATTCCTGAATTATTGGGCAGGTTGCCTGTTGTTACTTATCTAAATCCTTTAGATGCAGAAACACTCAGAAATATTTTAACTGAACCCAAAAACTCTTTGATTAAACAATTTACAAAGTTGTTTCAATTAGAAGGCATTGCACTAACTATAGAAGAAGAAGTATTGAGCTTTATGGTAGAAAAAGCATTGGAATACAAGCTTGGTGCAAGAGGCTTGAGAAGTATCTGTGAAAGTATTTTAACGGATGCAATGTTTGAATTACCAGGTACAGGAGAAACTGAATTGATTGTTACTTTAGACTATGCAGAAAATATGTTTTCTAAAAGTAAAATGAGTTTGTTGAAAGTGGCTTAATATTTCTTTTAATACAATGATTTTTACAAATATCACAAACAAACAAAAAGATTAAAAACTATATCATGGAAGAGTTAGTAACAAAATTGACTGAAGAAGTAGGCATAACAAAAGAACAGGCACAAAAATCTATAGAAACAATCGCAAGTTTTGTAAAAGAAAAATTCCCAATGTTGGGTGGGGCTGTTGATAATATTTTTGGCGTTTCAAGTGCTGATTAAAAGTATTTAGCTTTTTAATGAGAATATTGCCCTGCTTGCTCTTCTTGCAGGCAAAAACGATGCAGCAATTGCAACGATAAATATGGTACTTATTACTATCACAAAATCAAGCCAGTACATTTTTACAGGATAATAATCAACAACAAAGCTTCCCGTACCCAATTCAAGAATTTTGAATTTTTGTTGTGACCAGCAGATGATTGTGGCAATCAGAATACCACTTGCACCGCCAACAGTTGCCAATAATAAACCTACAGATAAAAAAATATTTTGTATAGAAGTGTTGTTTGCTCCAATTGCTTTTAAAACTGCTATGTCTTTTTGTTTTTCGAGAACCAACATTGTCAACGCTCCAATCATATTAAATGCTGCTACTATTAAAATTAATGAAAGGATTGCATAGATAAACCATTTTTCCATTTTCATCACAGTATACAAACTTTGATTTTGTTGGTACCTTGTTTGTATAGTGTAGTTACTGCCCAACATTTTTGAAATGGTTTCCACAATTGTATTGGTTTCGTTTTCTGATGTGGCTAAAAGTTTTACTTCGGCAGCAGTATATTCATCAGGTTGCATGTCAAGCATAAATTTCATAAAACCAATGTTGGTAAAAATATATTTATTGTCAAATTCCTGCTGAATCATAAAAGTACCAGTAGCCAATACATTATACGAGTTAAATGCATCATTTAAATTACTGAAGTTTGTTGATTTTTTGTTGGGTAAATAAAGCGTTGCTTTCTCAGTAGATTTTTCAATATAAATTGCAGTAGCACTTTCAATTCCTGCTCCTATGACAATTTGAGGATTTTCTGTATCGCCTGTATTAAATAACCCTCTGATGATATGTTTATCGATATTGGTTACCTCTGTAAAATGTTCATCAACACCTTTTACAAAAACAGTGGTTTGGTTATCACCATTTTTCAATAATGCTTTTTCCTCTGCAATTAAACTTACAGAATGAATGCCTTTTGTTTTTTGTAGTGCAGTTATTTGTTCTCTAGTAAGGTTTACGACTTTTCCTTGTGAAGCTGTAATTTTTGCATCAGCATAAAAATCACCATAAAGTCCTTTTACTAAATCTTCAAAACCATTAAAAACACTTAGTACAAGAATTAATGCAGCAGCACCAACGCCAATAGCAGTAATGCTAATCCATGAAATAATGTTTACGGCATTAGTTCTTTTTTTACTTTTAAAGTAACGCCAGGCAAATAAGAATTTCAAAAGTGTATAATTTATTTGGTACTATCTGTTACTGCATCAGTTTCATCATCATGCTTTTTTTCAGCTTCAATTTTTTTAAATATTTCTTCCATTTTAAAAACGTAATCCAAAGTGTCGTCTAAATAAAAATGCAATACCGGCATTCTGCGTAGTTGATTTTTTACTTTATTCGCCATTTCTTTTTTTATTTCCCAAGCTTTGGCTTCAATTTTTTTCATTGCCAGTTCAGGTTGTTGCACCTGAAAAAAACTAAGATAAATTCTTGCTTCTAATAAATCTGGAGTAACCTTTACTGAAGAGATAGATACCATGCCTCCATCTATCATATTCAAGTTTAATTTTCTGAATATTTCATTAAACTCATCTTGTAATACTGCCGCTACTTGTTTTTGACGTTTCCCTTCCACCATATCATTTTCTTTTTTGTGCGTGTAAAAATACCTGATTTCTGATTGAATAGCTTTTAATATTGCTGTTTCATGTTTTTTAAAATTTTTCTAATTTGTAGTTATTAAATCATTACAACTCCTCTGCATCAAATCTATCCACTCTTTGTATACCTTGTAATGATTTCAATCTTATTACTAATTCTTCTAGTTCATCTTTATCATGTACAAAAATTTTTATTGTGCCTTCAAATAAACCCTCTCTGCTTTCAATAGTTAATCCTGCAATATTTATTTTCATATCTCCACTGATAATATTGGTAATTTTATGAACAACGCCAACATCATCCATACCCACAATTTTAAGCTCGGTTAAGAATGAAATTTCTTTGTTTTTTGCCCACTTTGTTTTTACAACCCGATGCCCATAATTTGCCATCATTTGTGCCGCATTTGGGCAGTTAATTCTATGAATTATTAATCCTTTACCGATGCTTACAAATCCAAAAACATCATCTCCCGGAATTGGGTTACAACACTTTGCTAATGTGTATTGAATTTTATCACTGCTTTCTCCAAAAATGATTAATTCACTTTCTTTTTTGGTGTATGTTTTTTGATAGGGAACTTCAATAATTTGCTCAGCCGGTATTGCTTTTGGTTTTGGGGCTTCTATCTTATCTCCTAAAACTTTAAATGTTTTTAATTCTTTTAAATCAATATTCTTTGTTGCAATTCTATAGAAGAACTCTAAGTTAGAATTGAGTTTGTAAAACTGTGTCAGCTCATCAATATTATGTGTATTATAACTGGCACCAATTCCTTCAAGCTTCTTTTGTAGAATATATTTACCATCTTCTGATATTGCTCTCTTTTCTTCTTTTAAAGCATCTTTTATTTTATTTTTAGCTTTAGCTGTTACTACGATATTTAACCAGTCTTCAGAAGGTTTTTGTTTGTTGCTGGTAATAATTTCTATCTGATCTCCGCTGCGTAGTTTATGTGAAATAGGAACCAATTTATGATGCACTTTTGCACCAATACATTTGCAACCGATTGCACTGTGAATTGAGAAAGCAAAATCCAATGCAGAACTACCGGTGGGCAACATTTTTACTTCGCCTTTAGGCGTATAAACATAAATTTCTTCAGCAAGAAAACTCGTTTTAAAATCTTGTAAAAAGTTTACACTGTCTGTATCATCCTGGCTTAGTACTTCTCTGATTTGTCCAAACCATTTATCAAATCTGTCTTCATCATTACTACCTTCTTTGTACTTAAAATGTGCCGCCAAACCTTTCTCTGCAATTTCATTCATTCTGTTGCTACGAATTTGAATTTCAACCCACTTACCCTGAGGTCCCATTACGGTTGTATGTAAAGCTTCATATCCATTGCTTTTTGGATTGCTTAACCAGTCTCTTAAACGTTCAGGACTTGGGTTGTATTCGTCAGTTATTATGCTGTAAACTTTCCAGCATTCTTCTTTTTCTTTTTCGGGAGCTGCATTTAAAATAATTCTGATAGCAAACAAATCATAGACTTCATCAAAGCTTACACCTTTGTTTTTTATTTTGTTCCAGATACTATGTATACTTTTTGGTCTTCCATAAATTTCAAAATCAAAATTACTGAGCGCTAATTTTTCTTTAATGGGTCTTATAAATTCATTGATATATCTGGTCCGTTCTCTTTTTGTTTCAGCTAATTTTTTAGCGATGCCTTTATATGCCTCAGGCTCCAGATATTTCATAGATAAATCTTCCAACTCAGTTTTTATATTATACAATCCCATTCGATGGGCTAATGGGGCATATACCCAAACTGTTTCACTTGCAATTTTTAATTGCTTTTCATTTTTCATGAAATCCAGTGTCCGCATATTGTGCAATCTGTCGGCAAGTTTGATTAATATGACACGAGGATCATCAGTAAGCGTTAATAGTATTTTCTTGAAGTTTTCTGCTTGCTGCGAAGTATTGGTATCTACAACATTTGAAATTTTTGTTAGTCCATCTATAATTTTTGCAATTTCAATTCCAAATTCTCTTTGTACATCTTCCAATGTGATATCTGTATCTTCTACAGTATCATGTAATAAGCTGCATATAGTGCTTCTTACACCCAACCCAATTTCTTCCACACAAATCATTGCTACAGCCAATGGATGCAAAATGTATGGTTCGCCACTTTTTCTACGCATGGTTTTATGAGCTTCTGCACTCATTTCAAAAGCTGCTCTCACCATTTCTTTATCACCCTTTTTCAGTTTTGGGCGTAGTGCTTTCAGTAAGCTTCTGTAATGCCTAAGTATCTCTTTTTTTTCTTGCTCAGTATCGAGCGAATATTTTTGAATTGTGGTTTCCATGCCTAGTTCTTGCTCCTGAATCATAGTAAACGAATGTATGAAAAGTATTTGTACAAATAGCAACTTCAAATTTCTCTTAACAACTGTTTTAATTTATTTCAATTGGTTTTAATAACCTTGTTTGTACTTCTCATTTCAACTTACATTTGCATTTTATGAATCCATCTTCACCCAAGAAAAAAACTTTTAAATTTTCCCTCCTCCAAAAAATTTTCTTTTTTGTAAAGCCTTACAATTCATTCTTTAGAATTAGTTTATTGCTGGCTTTGGTGATGGCTTTTTTTGCACCGATTCGTCCTTACTTAATTCAATTAACAATTGATAAAGTTACCAAGCCAAATATTCAATTACCTGAATGGCTGAATACACTTTTTTTTCATGCCGATGTTCACTTGCCTGTGCGATTTATTTTATATGTTACTATTTTTCAAATCATATTCATTATTGTAGAATCTGCCATTCGTTTTTCATTTACATTTTTAACCTCATGGCTTGGTCAGAATGTAGTGAAAGATTTACGTGTTGCTGTTTTCAAAAAAATTATTGCGTTGCCTTTGAAACACTTTGATACAACACCGATAGGAACACTTACTACAAGAACAATTAATGATATTGAAAGCATCAATGATATTTTTAGCGATGGATTAATTCCTATTATTTCTGATTTGCTGATTATCATTTTTACTCTGGCTACTATGTTTTGGATGGATTGGCAATTAACCTTGATTGCGTTAATTCCATTTCCATTTTTAATCGTTGCTACTTATTTTTTTAAGGAAAGCGTAAATAAAAGTTTTGTCAGCGTACGCAATGCCGTAGCACAATTGAATGCATTTGTGCAGGAACATATTACCGGAATGAGCATTGTTCAGTCATTTGCTGCTCAAGACAGAGAGTTTGATAAATTTAAGAAAATCAATAAAGATCATCGAGATTCAAACATCAAGGCAATTTTTGCTTACAGCGTTTTTTTTCCGATTGTGGAGTTGGTTTTGGCAATCAGCATCGGACTGGCAGTTTGGTATGTTGCAGGTAAACAGTTACAGCCCGGTTTGTTAATTGCTTTCATACTTTATTTAAACCAAATTTTTAGACCACTACGTGTAATTGCCGATAAGTTTAACGTACTGCAAATGGGTATGATTGCTGCTGAACGTGTATTTAAAATTTTAGAAATCCCCGAAGAGCCCGGATGTGTTTCAGTTGAAGAAAAAGAAGCAACTAAATCTGCAGGAAAAATTAATTTCAACCAAGTTTGGTTTGCTTACAATGATGAAAACTATGTACTTAAAAATATTTCTTTTGAAGTAAAAGCTGGGGAAACTGTCGCTTTGGTAGGTCATACAGGCAGTGGTAAAACTTCTATCATCAGTTTATTAAATAGATTATATCCTATTCAAAAAGGTACAATTGCAATTGATGATGTAAATATTGATGCTTATGATTTACATAATTTAAGAAAACAAATTGGCGTTGTTTTGCAAGATGTGTTTTTATTCTCGGGAAGCGTGATGGATAATATTACTTTACGAAATCCTGCCATCACCAGAGAACAAGTAATTGCTGCAGCAAAATTGATTAATGTGCATGATTTTATTTTAAGCTTACCCAATGGCTACGATTACCATGTAATGGAAAGAGGAAGTACATTGAGTTTGGGGCAACGGCAATTAATTTCTTTTATTAGGGCAATTTTATATAATCCGACTATTTTAATTTTAGATGAAGCTACTTCAAGTATTGATACCGAAAGTGAACTGTTAATTCAACATGCTATAGATACTTTAATCACCGGAAGAACATCTATTGTAATTGCCCACAGATTAAGCACTATTCGCAAAGCCAATAAAATTATTGTCTTAGATAATGGTGAAATAAAAGAAATGGGCTCTCATGACGAACTATTGGCAATCAATGGGTTTTATGCTCAATTACACAAAATGCAATTTGAAAACGGGAATGGTTTACCAATTTCATAGTAAATTTTTTTTAAAAAAATACAAAATCCATACCCTTTAAATCAGTTTCAACCCCCTATCTTTGCCGCAAATTTAGAGAAGGATATGGTCTTAAGAAGCTTGAAATCTTTGCTAGTATTGGCTTTTAGCCTTTTTGTTATTCTGTTTTCTAATGGTTTGTTTGCGAATGATTCTACCAAAACTACAATGGAAGAATCACCTGCCGGGTTACATGAAGAAAAAGAAGGCAGTTTTAATGTTACAGAAACTATATTAGAACATATCAAAGATGACCACAGCTGGCACATTATTGGACATACTTCTATTCCTCTTCCGGTAATTATTTACACAGATAAAGGACTTGAATTTTTCTCTTCTTCAAAACTGGTAAACGAACACCATGAACCGGTTGTATATCAAGGTAATTATGCTTACAAATTAATTGATGGCAAATTAAAAGCAGTAAATGAAGCCGGTGAATTGGATAAAGAACTCTCAAAAAAAGTTTGGGATTTTTCTATCACTAAAAACGTTGCTTCTTTATTAATAAGTGTTACTATTTTATTGTTGCTGTTTTTAAGTGTAGGCTCTGCCTACAAAAAACGTGGGGTGACTTCTGCACCTAAGGGTTTGCAATCGTTTATGGAACCGATTATTTTGTTTGTAAGAGATGAAGTAGCAAAACCAAATATAGGAAAGAAATATGCCAAGTACATGCCTTTCTTGTTAACGATTTTCTTCTTGATTTTGATAAATAACTTTTTAGGTTTAATTCCATTTTTTCCTGGTTCTGCCAATGTGAGTGGTAATATCGCATTCACCATGACTTTAGCAGTTTTTGTATTTATATTGGTAAACATTAATGGAAATAAAAGTTACTGGCAACATATTTTTTGGATGCCCGGTATGCATTGGAGTATGAAACTATTTTTAGCTCCAATTGAATTGATTGGTGTATTTACAAAACCAATTTCATTAATGATCCGATTGTTTGCAAACATTACAGCGGGTCATATTCTGGTATTGAGTTTAATCTGTTTAATTTTTATTTTCAAAACAATATTTGCTTCGGCGATAGCGGTTCCTTTTGCTGTATTCATTGGTTTAATTGAGTTGCTTGTAGCATTTTTACAAGCATACATTTTTACCATGTTAAGTGCAATGTACATTGGCATGGCAACAGAAGAACACCATCACGAAGAAGCACATCATTAAATTTTTTTTTAATCACAATTTAAATCGAAACACAATGGTATTATTAGCTGGAGCAGTAGTAGGTAGCGTTGCCGCAATCGGTGCAGGTTTAGCTGCAATCGGTGCTGGTATTGGTATTGGTCAAATTGGTAAAGGTGCAGTAGAAGGTATTGCACGCCAACCGGAAGCTGCTAACGACATCCGTGCAAATATGATTGTTGCTGCCGCTTTCGTAGAGGCTGTTGCATTATTTGCAGTGGTAGTTGCCCTTTTGGGTAATGGTTAATCCACCAAAAAAATTACAGACCTCAAGCACAGGGCGGCGGGTCTGTATTTTATTTTTATAATTTTTATTTGAATAAATCATTCGATATGTTTTTAGAAATTAATCCTTTAGTATTGCCTGATGTTGGCTTGGTATTTTGGAGTTCAGTAGCTTTCATAGTGTTGTTGGTAGTATTGGGCAAATTTGCCTGGAAACCAATTATGACTGCTATCAGCGAAAGAGAACAAGGTATTGAAACTGCTTTGGCTAAAGCCGATCAGATGAAAGCTGAAATGGCTACCATGCAAGGTGAAACTGAAGCTTTAATGCAAAAAGCCCGTGAAGAACGTGCTACTTTAATTAAAGAAGCAAAAGAGCAGTCTGATAAAATGATTGCTGACGCAAAAGAAAAAGCAAAAAGCGAATACGATAGAATTGTTGCAGATGCTCAGTTAGCAATCACTCAACAAAAAAATGCAGCTTTAATTGATGTTAAAAATCAAGTGGGTGCTTTGGTTGTAGAAGTAAGTGAGAAGATTTTGAGAAGAGAATTAAGCAACAAAACTGAACAAGAAAGTTACATTCAACAATTAGCAGAAGGTGTAAAGTTGAATTAATTAATTTGCTAATTAGAAAATTAAAAAAATGCCCAATCCACGTTTAGCAAATAGATATGCAAAAAGTATAGTTGATTTAGCAATTGAGCAAAATCAATTAGAAGTTGTGTATGCCGACATGAAATACATTCAGGCAGTTTGTATGGCAAGCAAAGAATTTACTACATTGCTGAAAAGCCCTGTAATTAAGGCTGATAAGAAAATTGCAATTATTGAAGCGGTTACAAAAGGAAATGTTTCTGAACTAACTAATTTGTTTAATAAATTATTGGTGAACAAAGGTCGTGAGAGTGAATTGTTTGAAATTGCAAATGCCATTATTGACCAGTACAATGAAATTAAAGGTATTCATCAGGTAACACTTACCACTGCTGTTGAAGTTAGTGATAACATTAAATCTGCAATTGAATCGAAAATCAAGGCTGAACAAGGTTTGCAAAATGTAGAATTGAATACAAAAGTTGATGAATCGTTGATTGGCGGATTTGTTTTGGAGTTTAATAATAATTTGGTAGATGCAAGTATAGCACGGGATTTGAGAGATGTAAAAAAACAATTTGCCAAAAATTTTTACGTTAATCAATTAGCGTAAAATATTGTTCAGCAATGTACAAAGCGTAAAATGGTGCGACGCCGGTAATGCTGAATAACTTGATACAGTTGACAAACAAAAAGTAAACAATTATAATTTTTAATTTAAGTATATGGTAAACATTAAGCCGGATGAAATATCAGCGATATTAAGGGAGCAATTGAGCAACTTTAATGCAAGTGCTGACTTAGAAGAAGTAGGTACCGTATTACAGGTGGGTGATGGTATTGCCCGTGTATATGGATTGAACAATGTACGTAGTGGAGAATTGGTGGAGTTTGAAAGTGGCGTACGTGCAATTGCCTTGAACCTTGAAGAAGACAATGTGGGTGTGGTGTTGATGGGTGAAAGCGGATCGATTAAAGAAGGTGCTAAAGTAAAACGTACCGGACAAATTGCTTCTATTAAAGTAGGCGATGGTGTTGTAGGTCGTGTAATCAATACTTTAGGCGAACCAATTGATGGTAAAGGTCCGTTGACTGGTGAATTATATGAGATGCCTCTTGAAAGAAAGGCACCAGGTGTAATTTATCGTGAGCCTGTAAAAGAGCCGTTACAAACAGGTATCAAAGCGATTGATGCGATGATTCCGATCGGTCGTGGTCAACGTGAGTTGATTATTGGTGACCGTCAAACAGGTAAAACAGCAATTGCTGTGGATACCATCATCAATCAAAAAGAATTTTACGCAGCTGGTCAGCCGGTGTATTGTATATATGTTGCAATTGGACAAAAAGCAAGTACTGTTGCGGGAGTGATGAAAACACTTGCCGACAATGGTGCAATGGCTTATACGACTATTGTTGCTGCAAATGCATCTGATCCTGCACCTCAACAATTCTATGCACCATTTGCGGGTGCTGCAATTGGAGAGTTTTTCCGTGATACCGGTCGTCCGGCATTGATCATTTATGATGATTTGTCAAAGCAAGCGGTGGCTTATCGTGAGGTGAGTTTGTTGTTGCGTCGTCCGCCGGGTCGTGAGGCTTATCCTGGAGATGTATTCTACTTGCATAGTCGTTTATTGGAAAGAGCTGCGAAGGTTATTGCCAATGATGAGGTTGCAAAAAATATGAATGACTTACCTGAAAGCATTAAGCATTTGGTAAAAGGTGGTGGTAGTTTAACTGCATTGCCAATTATTGAAACGCAAGCGGGTGACGTATCTGCTTACATTCCAACAAACGTAATCTCTATTACTGACGGACAAATATTCTTGGAAGGAAACTTATTTAATGCGGGTATTCGTCCGGCAATTAACGTGGGTATTTCTGTAAGCCGTGTGGGTGGTAATGCACAGATTAAGTCTATGAAAAAAGTATCCGGTACATTAAAATTAGATCAGGCTTTATACCGTGAATTAGAAGCGTTTTCTAAGTTTGGTGGTGATTTGGATGCTGCTACAAAAAATGTAATTGACAAAGGTGCACGTAACGTAGAAATATTGAAACAAGCGCAGTACACGCCATTTACAGTAGAAAAACAAGTAGCAATTATTTACTTAGGTACACAAGGTTTATTAAAAGATGTTGCTGTTAAAAATGTGAAAGCATTTGAAGAACATTTCTTGGTAGAAATGGAAAATAAATTACCTGAAGTATTGGTTGAATTTAAGAAAGGTCAGTTGAATGACGATAGTTTGGCTAAGATGACAGAATTGGCTAAAAATCTTGCAGTTCAATACAAATAAAGTCATTTCATTTTTATAAAAAAACAGCCTCCATGAAAATTGAGGCTGTTTTTATTTTATCATTTACCACTCATCATTTTGTTTAGCTTTTATTAAAAATACTTAAACAAATATTTGGTGGTCTTGCTGCATTCTGTTTAACTTTACATTCTAATAATTAAACAGAATACATTATGGCAACGATAGACTTTAATCAAATGTTGGTCAACAATGCTGATTTTTTAAAGCCATTTGCATTTACACTTACAAGAGACAACGAAGCAGCAAAAGATTTGATGCAGGAAACAATGTACAGGGCAATGGCGAACAAGGACAAGTATAATGTTGGTACAAATATTAAAGCCTGGTTGTATACCATCATGCGTAATATTTTTATTAATAACTATCGTCGTAAAAGCAAACAACAAGTAATTTTTGACGATTCTCCTAACGATTTTTTATTAAACATTCAACAAGGTGCTGTTGCAAATGAAGCAATTGCAACACTCAATATGAAAGAGGTACAAGAGGCAATCTATCAACTTCCCGAGATTTTTAAAACGCCTTTTCTTTTAAACTTTGATGGCTATAAATACAATGAAATTGCAGAAATGCTGGAAGAACCTTTGGGAACCATTAAAAGCAGAATTCACTTTGCAAGAAGACTACTCAAAGCACAAATAAACAGACATTAAAAATTTCTGCTTAACTTTCACGCATCAATGGGTAAAAAAGTAATTGTTATAGGTGCCGGTTTTGCCGGTTTATCTGCTGCATCTTTCATGGCTAAAGCCGGCTGGCAGGTAACTGTTTTAGAGAAAAATGCAATCCCCGGAGGCAGGGCAAGACAAATGAAAGCCGAAGGGTTTACATTTGATATGGGCCCAAGCTGGTATTGGATGCCTGAAGTTTTTGAAAGATATTTCAACCAATTTGGTAAAAAAGTTTCCGATTATTATACACTCGAAAGATTAGATCCATCATACAGAGTTTACTGGCATGATGAACCAATGGATATTCCTGCCAATTACGAAGCGCTCAAAGAATTATTTGAATCTATCGAACCTGGAAGTGGTACATCTCTGGATAAATTTTTAGCAGAAGCTGCTTACAAATATGAAGTTGGTGTTAATAAACTTGTTCACAAACCCGGTCAAACACTTACTGAATTTTTAGATTGGGAAGTAATAACAGGTGTGTTTAAGCTGGATGTGTTCAATTCCATGAAAAGCCATGTGGCAAAGCATTTCAGACATCCTAAGTTAAAAGAACTCATGGAGTTTCCGGTGCTTTTTTTGGGAGCATTACCCGAAAAAATTCCTGCTCTTTATAGTTTAATGAATTATGCAGACATCAAAGGAGGAACTTGGTATCCTAAAGATGGCATGTATAGCATTGTAAAAGGAATGCATCAACTGGCAACAGAGTTGGGAGTTGAGTTTCGTTTTAATGAAGAAGTTCAGCAAATTGACTTAAAAGGACAATCAGCAAAATCGGTTACTTCAAAAAATACAACCAATCAGCTGATTTCTACTTATGAAGCCGATGTAGTTATTGGCGGTGCAGATTATCATCATATAGAAACAAAATTATTGCCTGCACAATTTCGCAGTTATACAGATAAGTATTGGGAAACTAGAATCATGGCACCTAGTTGCTTGATTTACTACGTAGGACTCAATAAAAAAATTAAAAATATTTTACACCATTCTTTGTTTTTTGATACTTCCTTCGAAGTTCATGGCAATGAAATTTATACTACCAAAGAATGGCCAAGTAATCCTTTGTTTTATGTAAGTGCAACAAGTGTCTCAGATACTACAGTTGCACCTGAAGGTCATGAAAATTTATTTTTCCTGATACCTGTTGCTACAGGCTTAAAAAATGATACTGAGGATATTCGGGATCAATATTTCAATTCAATTGTTGAAAGAATGGAAAAGCATTTGGGGGAGCCAATTTTGCAACATGTTGTTTATAAAAAAAGTTATGCGCATAGTGATTTTATAGCGGATTACAATGCCTTCAAAGGCAATGCTTATGGGTTGGCAAATACATTAATGCAGACAAGTATTTTAAAGCCTGCTTGCAGGAGTAAAAAAGTAAAAAATTTATTTTATACAGGACAATTAACAGTTCCCGGTCCGGGTGTGCCGCCTTGCCTAATCAGCGGTGAAGTGGTTGCAAAAGAAGTGGTCAGGCATTTTGATAATTAATAGATCAAGTGTGCGTTTATAAAATAATATTTTTTAGTAAATGCAATAGTATTAATTTTAATAAAATTGAAAAGTTGGTTTAAGAAACCGACTACATACTTTTTCTTATGAATAATATGCAACATTTTCTTGAAGTTAGCGAAGCTTGCAGTAAGTATACTACTGAGCGTTACAGCACTAGCTTTTCTTCGGCAATCAGGTTGCTGCATAAAGAAATCAGACAGCCAATTTTTAATATCTATGGATTTGTACGTTTTGCAGATGAAATTGTAGATACATTTCATGGTTTCGACAAATCTTCATTGTTGGCTGATTTTAAGAAAGAAACTTATGATGCAATTGAAAGAAAAATAAGTTTAAATCCCATACTGCACAGCTTTCAGACAACTGTAAATAAGTACAATATTGACCATGCCTTAATCGAAGCATTTTTGCACAGCATGGAAATGGATTTGAGTGAAAAAAAATATGACAGGGCAGGTTACGATGAATACATTTATGGAAGTGCTGAAGTGGTGGGTTTGATGTGTTTGTTTGTATTTTGTGATGGAGATAAAGCTTTGTATGAATCTTTAAAACCCGGCGCAAGAAGTTTGGGTGCAGCTTTTCAGAAAGTAAATTTTTTAAGAGATTTAAAAGCCGATTTTGAAGGCTTGGAAAGGGTTTATTTTCCGGGATGTGATTTCAGAAATTTTACAGAAAGCGATAAACGAAATATTGAGTCCGACATTCAAAAAGATTTTGATGATGCTTATGCAGCAATACTTGAATTACCTATTAAATCTAGGTTTGGGGTATATGTAGCTTACAAATATTATTTGTCTTTGTTCAAAAAAATTAAGCAACTTGAAGCACAAAGAATCATGCAGGAACGCATTCGAATTCCTGATTACGGTAAAATGTTTATTGTCGCAAAAGCAGGACTTCGTTCTCAATTAAATATTTTATGAATCTTTTTTTTTGTTGCACATTAGATCTTCTTATTGAAAGAAATGAGAAAGCGGAAAAGATGCCGAAATTTCGGGTTTAAATTTTATCTAAATTTTTGTTACTATATTTATTGTTCTACGCTGTACTGTGCAGTAATTAAAATATTGTTTATTGTAAATCAGCTACGGATTTATTTATGGAAAAAGTTGTATTGGTAGATAGGAATGACAACCAAATTGGATTGATGGGAAAAATGGAGGCTCATGAAAAAGCCTTATTACACAGGGCTTTCAGCGTTTTTATTTTTAACAGCAACGGAGAGATGCTGCTACAAAAAAGAGCCGTTACCAAATACCATTGTGGCGGTATGTGGGCAAATACTTGTTGCAGTCATCCAAGAGAACATGAATCAGATTTAGATGCAGCTACAAGAAGATTGAAAGAAGAAATGGGTATTGAAACACCTTTGTCAGAAATATTTAATTTTATTTATAAAGCTGAATTGGATAAAAACTTAACCGAACATGAATTTGATCACGTATTTGTTGGGTATTATGATGGTGAAATTTCATTGAATAAAGCTGAAGTGGAAGATTATTGCTTTGGAACAATAGAAGAGATTAATGAAAAAATACAACTCAATCCCTCTCATTATACACCTTGGTTTTTAATCGCTTTTCCAAGAGTTTCCGAATGGTGGAAATCAAAACAATTATAATTGATGCAATCTTCAAAAGCAATTATTATAGGGGCAGGAGTAGCAGGTTTGTCATCGGCTATAAGGCTTGCTGTACAAGGATTTGAAGTGAAGGTTTTTGAAAAAAACAGTTATCCCGGCGGCAAACTCAGCCATTTTAAATTGGGTGATTATAATTTTGATGCAGGTCCGAGTTTATTTACACAACCCCAACATTTAGAGGCATTATTTTCATTGGCTAATGAGCCTATTGAAGATTATTTTAAATACTCTGCTGTTCCAATTTCTTGTAAATATTTTTATGAAGATGGAACAATTGTAAATGCATTTACCGATACCAAAAAATTTACCAACGAACTGAAAGAAAAATTACATGAGCCCGAAGATGCTGTTGTTAATTATCTGCAACAATCAGAAAATATATATGCTAACATCGGTTCTGTTTTTTTAAATTTCTCTTTGCATAAAAGCAAAACATTACTGAACGCCCCAATTTTAAAGGCGGTTAAGAACACCAAACTGAAATATTTGTTCAACACCATGAATGGCTTGAACAAAAAACAATTTAAAAACGAGAAGACTGTTCAGTTATTCAATCGTTATGCTACATACAATGGAAGCAATCCTTATCAGGCACCCGGTATGCTTACGCTCATTCCACATTTAGAACATAATGAGGGTGTATTTTATCCCGAAGGCGGAATGATTAGTATTACCAATGCTTTGTACCAATTGGCTTTAAAAAAAGGTGTACGATTTTCATTTAATTCTCCCGTACAAAGTATTATAAATGAGGATAAAAAAGTTGTAGGTGTAGTAGTAAACAATCAAAATGAATATGCCAATATTGTTGTAAGCAATATGGATGTTTACTTTACTTACAAACACTTATTAAATCAGCCGTTGATGGCTACCAAAATTTTAAAGCAGGAGAGAAGCAGCAGTGCTTTAATTTTTTACTGGGGAATTAAAAAAACATTTCCTGAATTAGAATTGCACAATATTTTTTTTACAGAAAATTACAAAGCAGAGTTTGATGCATTATTCAATACAAAAAAAATCTATTCAGATCCAACTGTATATATCAACATCACATCAAAATGTGCGTTAGGTACACAAGCACCTGAAGGCAAAGAAAACTGGTTTGTAATGGTAAATGCTCCTGCAAATGTTGGTCAGGATTGGGAAAAATACAGAGTTGAATATCGGGCATCAATTATTCAAAAGCTGAACAAACTTTTACAAACAGATGTTGAGCAATTTATTGAAGCAGAAGAAGTTTTGGATCCTGTTTTAATTGAAAGTAAAACTTCATCTTATATGGGGTCATTATACGGAACTTCTTCAAACAGTAAATTAGCAGCTTTTTTCAGGCATCCAAATTTTAGTAAAAAACTAAAAGGGTTGTATTTTGTGGGCGGAAGTGTTCATCCGGGTGGTGGTATTCCTTTGTGTATGCACAGCGCTAAAATTATGAGTGAGATTGTAATTGATGATTTTAAAAAACGCAATGAAAAGTAACCTGTCAATTTCTAAACTCCATGTATCTGTTTTTGTTGCATTACTATTTCATATTAGTGGTGCAATTGGTATATTGTGTACACCCTACAAAAATTGGTTTATTCAAAATACGCCGGTAAACTTAACGGTCATGGCTGTTTTGTTGTTAATCAATCAATCACAAAAAAATAAATATTTTATCGTCTTTGCAATCATTGCATTTGCAACTGGAATGTTTACTGAAATGATAGGAGTCAATACTGGATTACTTTTTGGACATTATACGTATGGGTCGGTAATGGGTTTTGGTATTAAAGGAGTGCCCTTATTAATTGGCATACAATGGTTGGTTACGGTTTTATGCAGCGGTGCAATTATGCATCAGTTTCAACATGGAATTGAAAACAGGTATAGTAACGCCGGATTGAAAATGAAGCCGATATTACATACCATTTCCTTTGTGTTTGATGGCGCAATCTTGGCAACCTTTTTCGATTTTGTAATGGAGCCTGTAGCCATGCAACTCGGATTTTGGAACTGGCAAAATAATGAAGTCCCCAATTACAATTATTGGTGTTGGTTTATCATCAGTGCGCTTTTATTGGGATTGTATAAAATATTGCCATTCAATAAAGCCAACCAATTTGCAATACATTTGTTTATCATTCAGCTGTTATTTTTTATAGCATTAAGATTTTTTTTATGACAACATTAGTTATAGCTGCATTGTTTACTTTTTGTTTAATGGAAGGCATTACATGGCTTACACACAAATATGTGATGCACGGGTTTTTATGGCACTTACACGAAGATCACCATCAGCCAAACGGACATATTTTTGAAAAAAATGATGCCTTTTTTTTAATTTTTGCAATACCAAGCTGGTTGTGCATCATGCTTGGATTACAACATAATAACTATCTGGCAGCCGGGATTGGTTTTGGTATTGCCATGTATGGTTTTGCTTATTTTATTGTGCATGAAGTAATCATTCACCAAAGAATAAAGTGGTTTACAAGAAGCAATAATCGCTACATTAAATCAATCCGATGGGCACACAAAATGCACCACAAGCATTTGTACAAAGAAGATGGCGAAAGCTTTGGGATGTTGATTGTTGCCAAAAAATATTGGGATAAAGTAAGAAGAGATGATGCTATCAAAACAAATTCAAGTTCATGATTTCAGGCTTTTTATCAGAAATCAGGTCATAATTACTTGCTTATGTTTAATATTTATTGTTTTTTCTTACCCAAGATTATCTTATAATTTCTATATTTGTATTTGCAACGCTACACTAAATATGTGGCGTTGTATTTTTTTTATCTATTCTAAACAAAAAGTGTATGAGCGAATATGTAACAAAAGAAACCTTTGAAAAACTAAAAGCAGATTTGCACCACATGAAATCTGTTGATCGTCCTGCAGCTTCAAAAGCAATTGCAGAGGCAAGAGAAAAAGGTGATTTGAAAGAAAATGCTGAGTATGACAGTGCAAAAGAAGCACAGGGCATGTTGGAAGCAAAAATTAAACAATTAGAAGGCATTATTGCAACAGCAAAAATTGTAGACACCAATACAATTGATACCAGCAGAGTAAGTATTTTAACCAAAGTAACCATTACCAATATGGCTACTAAAAAAACAGTCACTTATCAGTTGGTAGGAGAGAAAGAGGCAGATTTAAAATCTGGCAAAATCTCAGCATCTTCTCCCATTGGAAAAGGATTAATGGGAAAAGTAAAAGGAGAAGTTGCAGAAGTACAGGCACCAAACGGAGTGATGAAATTTAAAATTGATGATATTACTGTGTAAATATTTTCGGTGATTACATCATGTATCAGAATGCAGCTTATTGGGCTGCATTCTGATTTTAAAATCAATTATTTTGCGGTTACTAAACAATTCAATATGACTATTTTTTCAAAAATTATTGCAGGAGAAATTCCTTCTTATAAAATTGCGGAGAACAAACATTTCTTTGCCTTTCTCGATATTTTTCCTTTGCAACTTGGTCATACTTTGGTTGTTCCAAAAATTGAAGTAGATAAAATATTTGACGTCCCGGATGAATATTTATCATCGCTGCTAACCTTTGCAAAACCCATTGCACATGCTATTGAAAAAGCATATCCCTGCAATCGTGTAAATATCGTTACGGTTGGGTTAGAAGTGCCTCATGCACATGTACATTTAATCCCAATCAATCACCTTCATGATATGGATTTCACCAAAAAAAAACTTAAACTAACTCCCGAACAGTTGAAGCAAGTACAAGATAATGTTTTGAGTGTATTACAGTAAATGTTTGATTTGGTAACCAGCCAAAGTCCGCTATTGAACTGCATTGGCGTCGCACCCTTCAGCAGTATAACTTTATGGGGCAAGACATATTACTTTTTACTAACCCTTCCCGGATTTTTTGTAATAAAATCTTCCCAGCCTTTTGCTTTTTTACCCTCTATAAATGTGGGGCTGCTGCTTTGGTAATGATGACAAAGTGCTACAGCCAATGCATCGGTGGCATCAAAGTATTGAGGCTTTTCTTCAATGTTTAAAATACGTTGCAACATCTTCCAAACCTGCTCTTTATCGGCATTACCATTGCCAGTAATAGATTGCTTCACTTTTTTTGGGGAGTATTCTGTAACTAAAATTCCGGCATGCATAGCAGCTGCAATCGCTACACCTTGTGCTCTGCCCAACTTTAACATGCTTTGCACATTTTTACCAAAAAATGGCGCTTCAATTGCAAATGTTTGTGGTTTATACAATTTAATAATTTCAGATACCTTGCTATGAATTTTTTCTAATCGTTCGTATATGTCTTTATGTTGTGTCAATTTCAAAACATCTATCAACAATACCTGGGTTTTGTTGCTATCTACTTTTAGTAAAGCATATCCCATGATTTGTGTGCCGGGATCTATCCCTAAAATGATTTTTGGTTTTTGCATTATTGAGTGAAAATAGTAAAATCTAAATTGATAGCGATGATGTTTGAATGATAAGTGTTAAATAAAATGATTTTTGAGTTAACTTGTAATGTTGTTTAGTTGCTGAAATAATTTTCTATATGCAGCCTAAATCTTTTCTTTGTGAAGAAAAAAAAATAATCTGAAGCGTAATAAAAAAATATTTTTTAATTATATACTTGGCCCTATATTGTTTATATGGCTTACGTATAGTATTTATGAGCAAATATTACGTCAACCGGATTTGCCAAAAGCCTGGCATTCAATTATCGAATCCTTATATACTGCAAGTTCGTGGAGGTTGTATGTAGTTTTTGTTTTGATGTTTGTAAACTGGGGTTTAGAAGCAAGAAAATGGCAACTGCTTGTGGCACATGTTCAAAAAATATCTTTTTTCCGTTCCTATCGTGCAATCTTTACAGGGCAAGCGATTGCATTGAATACCGTAAATGGAATGGGTGAATATGTTGGCAGGGTGGTGTACTTAGAAGATGGTAACAGAATCAGGGCAATTTCATTATCTATCATAGGTAGTCTGAGTCAGATTATTGTAACAATGGTGCTTGGATTAACCGGTTTGTTTTTTGTGAAGTATACCATTTTAAGCGACTTACATATGTTGCAAGGGTTAAGTAAATTTTGGTTGAATGGCTTTATGTATGCCATGAGTTTGGGTACTTTGATAATTGTAGTTTTTTATTTTAATTTATCATGGATTACGAAGCTGTTAGAAAAAATACCCTTCGTAGCCAAATACAGTTTTTATATTCAAAAAATTGAAGACTTCCATTGGAAAGAATTGACAAAAATTTTGATACTTTCTTTCGTGAGATACATTGTGTTTGTAATACAATATTTATTATTGCTACAATTATTTCATGTAGAGGCAGATGCGGTGAGTTTGGTTTGGATGGTTTGTGTATTATTTTTGGTTTTGGCTGTAGTGCCAACGATACCTGTCGCAGAGTTGGGATTGAGGGGCGAAGCTAGTAAACAACTATTTGGATTGCTCAGCACCAATGCATTGGGAATCGTTTTTACGGCTGTTTTTATTTGGTTAATCAATCGAGTATTACCTGCAATTGCAGGGAGTTTGTTTATTTTAGGCGTAAGATTATTTAAAAGCAAATGATAAAATCAATCACCGTTATAGTGGCTTTTTTTTGGACAATTAGATTGTCCGGTGGAGATGATTTTTGTGGGTTGCGCAATAATTCATTTCAAGATGGAGAGAGTATTACATTTACTGTTTTTTACAATGCATTGGGGATTTATGTAAATGCAGGAAGTGCAACTTTTTCAGTTTCGCAAGAGCGATTAAATAATAAAGAAGTATATCATATTACCGGAATAGGAACAAGTAATTCAAGTTACGACTGGATTTTTAAAGTAAGAGATCGATACGAAAGTTTTATAGATACCTCAACTTTACGACCAATAAAATTTGTACGAAATGTAGATGAAGGCGGCTATAAAATTTATGAAAATATCAACTTTAATGCACGAACAAATACAGCAATTACTACAAAAGGAGTCTTCAAAGTACCGCCTTGTGTACAAGATGTGTTGAGCAGTATTTATTATGCCCGAAATATTGATTTTGATAAATATAATGTTGGAGATAAAATTCCGTTTACCATGTTTTTAGATAATGAAGTTTACAACTTGTACATCAAATACATGGGAAGAGAAACAGTGAAAACAAGGTATGGTAAATTTAATACCATTAAGTTTAAACCATTGTTGGTGAAAGGTACCTTGTTTGAAGGCGGAGAAAAAATGACTGTTTGGGTAAGTGATGATGCCAACCATATCCCCCTTCGTATCGAAAGTCCAATTGTTGTTGGCTCTGTAAAGGTTGATATGATGATGTATAAAAATCTACGTCATCCACTTACCTCAATGATTAGTTTTAAGAATTGATTGTTAGATTAACTGACTTTTTTCAAGTGAATTTAGTAAAGAAACTACAAACTCATCATCTCTTTAAACTTTACAGTTTGTCTTCTGCTAACTTCAATTTTTTCACCGCCTTTTAATTCTATTAGTAATCCGCCATTAAAGTACGGTTCTATTTTTTCTATCCAGCGTAGGTTGATAATGTGTTTTCGATTGGCTCTGAAAAAATTACGTTCGTCTAATCTTTCTTCCAAAGCATTTAATGATTTTAAAATTAAAGGTTTATTTGTTCCAAAAAATACTTTTGCATAATTGCCAACACTTTCAAACAAGCGGATTTCATGCAGTTTTACAAACCAGCATTTTTCGCCATCTTTTACAAATACCTGATCATCTTCAGTTAATAAACCACGCCCGTTTTGTGCACTGGCTTGTTCTTTCTGAATTTCATAATGCAGCTTTTGAATAGCGTCGTTAAGGCGTTTGGGCTCAATCGGTTTTAATAAATAATCTAATGCATTTACTTCAAATGCTTTAATCGCATATTCATCATAAGCAGTTGTAAAAATTACTCTTGGTGCTTTGTCTATTTCTGCCAACAAATCAAATCCAGTTTTTCCAGGCATTTGAATGTCTAGAAAAATTAATTCGGGTGCTAATTCTTCAATTTTTTCAATGCCTTCATCTACATTAGTTGCTTCTTCAATTACGTCTATATCACTATGCTGTTGCAATAATTTTTTTAGTTCATTTCTTGCTAATCTTTCGTCGTCAATAATAATTGTTCTGATAGGCATATGATTCTGTTTTAATTTTTAATGGGCATAATTACTTTTGCTTCAACTTTATTATTATCCAATTCATGCAATGAAAAAGTTGCTTCATTGCCATAAAGATGTTGTAGTCTGTTTTGTGTACTTACAACTCCAAAACCAACACTGTTAACCGTACCATTTAAGGTTCCGGAATTTTGCACAATCAATACATGATGTTCGCTTTCAATTTTAGAAATAATTTTTACAATGCTGCCCTTTGTTTGTTTATTAATTCCGTGTTTAATTGCGTTTTCCGCAAGGGTTTGAAGCATCATAGGTGGGACATTCAAATCCAAAGTTTCATCATCAATTTCATACGCTAATTGTAGCCTTTCTTCAAAACGAATTTTTTCAAGTGCCAGATAATCTTTCACAATATTTAATTCTGCTTCCAATGATGTTGTTTCTATTTTTTCTGCCAACATGCTACTTCTTAAAATATTACTCAATTCAGTAATTGCTGTTCTTGCCCTTATTGGGTTTTCATCTACCAATGCACGAATGCTATTCAGTGCATTAAAAATAAAATGTGGATTGATATGAGATTTAATTGTCTTCAATTCTAGTTCTTTAATCAATGTTTCCATACGTATTTGATCTACCTGTGCTCTTCTTCCCGCAACCACATAATGCCATACGTAGTAAATAGAAATCCACAATAAAATAATGGGAGAATCATTGAATAAATTATATAAAAATCTTTGCTGAATAGAAGCTTTTCTTTGCGGGTTATACCAGCCCAAATATTCCACCATCCAGCTGTTGGTAAGGCTATAGCAAATACAAGCGGTGAATACACCAATTAATAAAATAAACCAATGCTTTTTTATAATCGGTGGCAACAACTTAAATCTTCTAATGTATAAACGTAATAAATGCGTAAATAAAATTCCAAATCCTACGGATAACGATAGTCGTTTAAAAAAAAGTGGTGTCATTCCTCTGTCAAAAACAAACGAAAAAAACATTATGGCTAGACTGTAAAAAATCCATCCTGTTAATTGACATATCCAGTAATCTCTGTTTTTTTTCATATTCGGTAAAGATAATTTTACAACCAAACAAAAATTCTGAATTATTGTTTCAATGGTGAATAATGTATGTGTACGGCAAAAACGAAATTAAAAAGTAGTTTACAATTTAATTTTTTGTATTTTTAATATCACCCAACTAACGATTAGCAATTCACAAATCACTATTTTTACAAATCAAATTAGCAATATGGAGATAACTCCCGGAAAATTACTTGCAGGTATCAATAGCCCTGATGATTTAAAAAAAATCAGTAGAGAAGAATTACACCAGGTTTGCAATGAATTGCGTCAATATATTATTGATATTGTAAGTGTACACGGTGGACATTTTGCTGCAAGCTTAGGCGTAGTAGAACTAAGTGTGGCATTGCATTACGCCTACAATACACCATACGACCAGTTGGTTTGGGATGTAGGTCATCAGGCATATGGGCATAAAATTTTAACTGGTCGCAGAGATAATTTTCACACCAATAGAAAATACAATGGCTTAAGCGGATTTCCAAAACGTAGCGAAAGTGAATATGATACTTTTGGAGTAGGACATTCCTCTACATCAATATCTGCTGCATTAGGAATGGCCATTGCATCAAAATACAAAGGCGAAAACAGAAAAAGTGTTGCAATTATTGGCGATGGGAGTATGACAGCAGGTATGGCTTTCGAAGCCATGAATCATGCCGGCGTTGCCGAAGCTGATATGCTCGTAATATTGAACGATAACTGCATGAGTATTGACCCAAATGTGGGTGCTTTGAAAGAATATTTAACCGACATCACCACTTCTCATACTTACAATAAAGTACGTGATGATGTTTGGAAGTTAATGGGTAAACTCCCTATTGGTAAAAGTTTCACCAGAGAGATGGCTAGTAAGTTAGAAGCAAGTGTAAAAGGAATGGTGAGTAAAAGCAGCAACTTATTTGAGGCATTAAATTTTAGATATTTTGGCCCGATTGACGGACACAATATTACCAAGTTGGTAGATACATTAAAAGATTTGAGAGATATTCCGGGTCCTAAATTATTGCATGTAATTACTGTAAAAGGAAAGGGTTATGCATTGGCAGAAAAAGATCAAACCAAATGGCATGCACCAGGTTTATTTGATAAAGTAACCGGCGAAATATTTAAGAAACCAATACTTGCACCGCAGCCTCCAAAATACCAGGATGTTTTTGGACATACCATGATTGAGTTAGCAGAAATGAATGATAAAATAATGGCAGTTACTCCGGCAATGCCAAGTGGTTCTTCCTTAAAATATATGATGGAAAAAATGCCACATCGTGCTTTTGATGTAGGTATTTGCGAGCAACATGCAGCAACCTTAAGTGCAGGTTTGGCAACCCAAGGAATGAAAGTATTTTGTAATATTTATTCTTCATTCATGCAGCGTGCATATGATCAAGTAGTGCATGATATTGCGATACAAAAATTACCTGTCACATTATGTTTAGATAGGGCCGGGTTGGTAGGCGATGATGGTCCTACACATCATGGATGCTATGACATTCCATACTTCCGTTGTATTCCCAATATGATTATTGCTGCTCCAATGAACGAGCAGGAATTAAGAAATTTAATGTACACTTCACAATTAAAAACTACCACACTTCCTTTTGTCATTCGCTATCCACGTGGCGAAGGTGTTATGCCCGAGTGGAGAACTCCATTCGAAGCAATTGAAATTGGTAAAGGCAGAAAGATTAAAGATGGAGAAGGTATTGCTATTTTATCTTTCGGTCATCCGGGCAATTTTGTACAAGCTGCTATTCGCGAACTGAAAACAGAAGGCATCAATCCGGCACATTACGATATGCGTTTTGTAAAACCAATTGATGAAGCTTTGTTGCATGAAGTGTTTGGTAAATTTAATAAAGTAATTACCATTGAAGACGGAACAGTTGTTGGCGGATTCGGCAGTGCTGTTTTAGAATTCATGGCACAACACAATTATACAGCGCAGGTTAAAATGCTGGGTATTCCGGATAGATTGGTAGAACATGGAACCCCAAAAGAATTGCACAGAGAATGTGAGTACGATGCACAAGCAGTTGCCAATGCCGTTCGTGAAATGAAGCATGCCGAAGTGGCTGTAAAAAGTAAAGTAGTTAATTAATCAATTCTTATTATTTACTTACATAAAAAGTAATTTAATATTTATTTGTTGGGGCAATCGGCTGTAACGCTTTGCCAATCTGCATTTGGGGCTTTACGCATGTAGTCCTCGCAAAGCTGCGGGCTACTTTGCTGCAATCCCTATGCCTTTGTACTGTTGCACTTGATTGAACTTTTGAATTTTTATTGGTGTAGCAAATGCTATCAATAAAAACGGCGTAGTGAATACTACGCCGAGTGTGAGGAATCGACTAAAAAAATTACTCTACCGACTCTATCCTGAAAAATGTGTGATAATCTCCGCGATAAATTCTTGCGCCGCTACCAGCTACCTTCCAGTTGATATATTCTCCCTGATTCAATTGTATTATTGCTGATGTGCTTGTTGCAATATCTTGACTTGTATTATTTGCGGAAGTGATATTACATATGGTATTATTATTCTTAAATGCATATAACCGGGGATTAGCGTAACTAGATGAGTAATTAAAATATGCATTTGTGGTAATTCTGAATTTGCCGGTATAAGGGGCAACCCATCTATCACCACTGGCTCCACTTCCTGTGCCGTTAATGAAACCAAAGGATGTTCCATAAAGGCTTTTTACATTATCAGCTGTTGTCATACCGAAATCATTAAAGTCTGCTCCACTGGCATAATCTGCGCCATTGCCAGCAGATGTATGCACCTCTGTGTATATGGTCACAGACCCATTTTGCCATGAAGCATTACCGTTTTGGTCAGAGGTCAATATCTTGCCTGAGGCTGCAGCAGTTGGAAGTCTAAGCCCTGCCCCTGTTCCTCCGGTGCCATTGATCACTACAGAATTTGTAAATGTTTGTGTGCCCGAAAAAGTTTGTGCATCATCTGCTCTCGCAACAGTTGCATTATTTGAAGGGAAGGTAATGGTTGTGCCATCAGTTCCGGCTAATGTGACAGAATTATTGGCGGTGAAGGTTTTCCCATCGGCAATGTTTATAGTTGCACTAGTTGCTGGTGTTGTAAGCGCAACTTTATTAATACTAGTCGCGGTTGCAACACCTAAAGTTGGGGTAGTTAATGTAGGCGAAGTCAGCGTTTTGTTGGTAAGTGTTTCAGTACCTGTAAGTGTAACCAGTGTCAGCCATGAGGAGGCGGATCTTATCTCTAGTCTGTTATTGGTAGTGTTGTAAATAATTAAGCCATTTGCAGGCGTTGTTATTGCATCTCTTTCTGATGTGGTCATCCTCGGAGGCAAAAACCCTTTGTTACTGCTATTCACATCCAGCTGTGCAGATCCGTTGGGAGTTGTTGTTCCGATACCCACTTGTGCATATACAGCAAAATTGGTGATTAAAGTAAGGAGTAAAATACTAAAACGTAAAGTAATTCTCATAAAAGGTGATTTTTGCAAAAATAATGTAGTAAGTAAAATAAAAAAAATATCAAAAAAGTTCTTGCGTTTATACCTCTCAACCACTTTTTATTTATGGTCAACTCGGGTAGCTTGTATTTGAAGTGACTGGGCGTATGGCTAGGTTTCCGCCCTAAATTTTAGGTAGCATTTATTACAATACTGAAAAAACAATTTAAACATCCCAACCACCTTGGATACCAGAGAAATCAGCTTATGCAAGTAATACAAGCAGAGCTGCGGGCTAATTTGCTGCAATTCCTGTACTTTTTACTTTGGTACTTTATCAAATAATTGTAATCACTCCTGAAATTGAACAAAAATCTAAAAAATAAATTGGCGCAAGTGTTCTGCATTTACGGTTCACTTGCGCCAATGAAGTTGTATTAAAATTTAAAAACAATATTTTTATTATAATTCAACAATAGATAGGTTGTTAAAGCCATTTTCCAAGCTTCTGGTTGCCCCGGTAACATGCCAGATAGTAGGTCTGATTGACTCCCCGGCAGTCAAATTCACCACAAATGAAATCATGGCACCACACCTTTGGGTGACATTTATTGGGGAAGCAAGAAGTTGTTTTCTGAGCTTATTGCCCAACCAATTCGTACCATCAGCAGAATGATTCATCCAGGCCTCTATATTGAAGTTGCCGGATCCATATGCGGAAGCTTGGAGCGCATAACTAAAATTAAATACATAATTCCCTGTACGCGGTGCAACAAAAATGCCTGTTGTGGGATTAAATGCATTGGCATTGTCATTGATTTCAACCCAGTCTGTAACATCAGTAAAGAGATTATCTGGAAAACTTTGGGCAGAAGTTTTATTTGCAATAACCGTAGCTTTTGTCACGTTGCTTTGAAGTGTATTCCAGTTTACTCCATTGCTATATTCCAATGTACCTCCGCTATTTGTACTATAGCGAATCGCACCTGCACCGGCCGTATTTGCAGCGGTGGTGGATCCTGTTCCGATTCCCAGATAACCGGCACCGGGGTCAGTAGTGCTGGTCGGATTGGTACGGATGTCTAATCGGGCATTGGGTGTTTCATTTCCTATACCGATATTTCCGACTGTGTTTATTACTAGTCTAGAAGGATAGGTTGTTGGCGAACCCGGCACAGTCTGCCCAATTGAGAAATTCTTTGTTCCGTTGCCTTGGAGATCTTGCAATAAAGACCAACCGTCAATCCAAATGGAAGCTCTCTGACTGGTTCCATGTGTTGTTGGGGTAATCGTTAACGAATTGGCCCATTGACTGCTGCCACTGGCAATTGTGGGAGTGGTTAAATTGGGTGAGGTAGACAAAACTACACTTCCTGTACCTGTGGAAGTGGTTGTACCCGTACCGCCATTTGCCACAGCAACTGTACCTGTTACATTTGTCGCATTATCTGTAGGTGTAGTCAAACGTACCCATGCTGTACCACTATAATAATAAAATCCGGGGGTAACATTATTTGGCGAGGTTCCTGCAGTGGCGGTATTGTATACCAATAAACCTGCTACGGGAGAAGTGATTGGGCCTGCTGAATTTGTAGCTGTTAATGCCACCCTCGGAGGCAAAAACCCTTTGTTAGTGCTATTCACATCCAGTTGTGCAGATCCGTTGGGAGTTGTTGTTCCGATACCCACTTGTGCATATACAGCAAAATTGGTGATTAAAGTAAGGATTAAAATACTTAAACGTAAAGTAATTTTCATAAAAGGTCATTTTTGCAAAAGTAATGTAGTAAGTAAAATAAAAAAAATTATCAAAAAAGTTCTTGCGTTTATACCTCTCAACGACTTTTTATTTATGGTCAACTCGGCGTAGCTTGTATTTGAAGTGACTGGGCGTATGGCTATGTTTACGTCCTAAATTTTAGGTAGCATTTGCTTCAATACTAAATTTTACTACAAAAAATAACTTCATCTTCCAACCGCCTTGGTTACCGGAGGAATAAGCTTTTTGTAAGTAATATTAGCAAATCTGCGGGCTATTTTGCTGTAATCCCTGTGACTTTAAACTGCAACACTTTATTGAACATTTGCAACTCTGAATTTGGTCACAAATTCAAAAAATAAATTGGTGCAAGTGAACCGCTTTCGGAGAACACTTGTACCCATACAACACTAAGCCAAGCAGAAGTACTTTTTAATTACCCAAATAAATAAAAGTATTTATAGAAAGGCTTATTGGCACAATATCGATAGGAGTTGATGAACCACCAGACGATACGTTAACGGTGTGGGTATGGCCAACGGCTGTAGATGAAGTTGTAGATGGAATAACAACAGAATGCGTATGATCTCCAGCGGAATTAATTGTTAACGTGGGTGTAAAAAAGCCAAATCCTCCTGCCGCAAATCCTCCTGCATAAGCACCCCCTCCATTCCAATTCGACCCACCTACAGAACCTGTATGCGAATGAGCGCCAGCTAAACCTGTAGTTACTGTACCTGGATCTACTGTATGTGAATGGCTTCCAGCTGAAGATGAAGTTGCAGTAGGGAAATTAACATTAGGAAGATTTGCTTGCGTAAGGGTTCTTTGATTGCTTCCTGTAACACTACCCAAAGTTGTTCCATTCTGAACTAAAAAGGCGTTGGTGGCATCCGGTAAATTTGTTCCGATACCCAATGCGGTTGCTTGTGCTTGTTGTGTAGTTGTAAGGCTTGATTTTAATCTTCCATTAAGTCTTACCCATCCATTATGGTCTGCAGATTGAATTCCCGTTTTTATATCACCAAAATTAGGATTGGATAATGTGACCCAGGAAGAACCATTGCTGTATTCTATTGCACCGATAGTGTTGTAACGAACGGCACCGGCACCGGCCGTATTGGCGGCGGTTGAAGTAGTACCAATTCCCAGAAAACCTGTACCAGGGTCGGTAGTGCTGCTAGGATTGGTGCGGATGTCTAATCGGGCATTGGGCGTTTCATTTCCAATACCTATATTTCCAACAGTATTAATTACCAGTCTAGCAGGGTAGGTTGTTGTTGAACCCGTCACAGTCTGCCCAATTGAAAAATTCTTTGTTCCGTTGCCTTGGATATCTTGTAATAAAGACCAACCATCAATCCAAATGGCAGCTCTCTGACTGGTTCCATGTGTTGTTGGGGTAATCGTTAACGATTGGGCCCATTGACCGCTGCCACTGGCAATGATGGGAGTGGTTAAAGTGGGTGAGGTAGATAGCACTACGTTTCCTGTTCCAGTAGAACTTGTTACGCCTGTGCCGCCATTTGCGACCGGTAACATACTACTGGTTGAAGTGTTGATGATGTATATCCAGGCACTTCCGTCATAGTAATACAATCCTGCTGTTCCATCGGTTTGATACACCATCAAACCTGCAACAGGAGAAGTGATACCGATACGTTGAGCACTTGTCATCCTCGGTGGCAAAAATCCTTTATTGGTGCTATTCACATCTAGCTGTGCAGAACCGTTGGGAGATGTTGTTCCTATACCTACTTGTGCTTGCGTAAATGTTGTTGCAATCAGTAAAATGAAAATAGTAAAAATTGATTTTTTCATAATTAATTCTTAATTTATTACAAATATATTAATAAGGTCCAAACTTTTATTTTCTGTTATTTAATCCATAGTTAAATTTACAACCAAATGTTTTATCATTTGTAATACTAATACTATCATAAATCAAAATGTCTATGTCATCCATTCTGCAGTTACAAAATCTTCAAAAATACTTTGCTACACAAAAGGCTGTAGATGATATTAGTTTCAATATAGAACAAGGCAGCATATTTGGATTACTTGGTCCGAATGGTGCAGGTAAAACCACTTTGATCAGAATGATCACCGGAATTTTTTATCCGGATAGTGGCTCCATCACTTTTGATGGTAAACCTTTTGATGGCTTGAATGATGCAATTCGAATTGGTTATATGCCTGAAGAAAGAGGGTTATATAAAAAAATGAAAATTGGAGATCAAGCACTGTACCTCGCTCAGCTAAAGGGTTTGAGCAGAGCAGAGGCAATGGAGAAAATAAAATACTGGTTCAAGCGTTTGGAAATGGAAAGCTGGTGGAATAAAAAAGTAGAAGATCTGAGTAAAGGGATGAGCCAGAAATTGCAGTTTGTTACTACTGTGTTGCACGAACCAAAATTGATTATTTTAGACGAACCTTTTAGTGGTTTAGATCCATTGAATGCCAACTTAATTAAAGATGAAATTTATGGATTGGCAAAACGAGGCAGCACCATTATTTTCAGTACGCACCGCATGGAACAAGTAGAAGAAATTTGTGACCATATTGTTTTAATCAACTTAGGCAGAAAAATATTAGACGGAACAGTACAGGAAGTGAAACAGCAATTTAAAGAAAATAAATTCAGTATTAAATTTTCTCATAAGCCTGAAAGCACTGATAATGCTGTGTTTCAGGTTTTGCAACAAAAAGACAATGCACTTACTGTAAAAATTAATGAAGGATATTCGAGTAATGATGTGTTGCAATATTTTTTAAATGAGCAATTGAATATTGAATCTTTCAATGAAATATTACCATCCTTGAATGAAATTTTTATTGGCTTGGTTGAAAATACCAGTGCTACTGCAAGGGCGTTTCAAACAATCAGTTAATGCTATTTTTTTAATACCAATTATTTACGCAACAATATTTTATGAGTAAGATTTTAATTATAACACAAAGGGAATTTTTGAGCAGGGTTCAGAAGAAAACATTTTTATTAACAACTATCGGATTGCCGATTTTGATTTTTGTTTTTTACGCAATGATTATTTATTTTTCTGTAAAAACTACTGACAATTTTCAAATTGCAGTTCTCGATCAACCCAATCTTTTCAATGGAAAATTAGCTGATGAAGATGCGGATATAGTTTTTTCATTTGTACAAAATGAAACAGCATCATCGTTGAAACAAAAAGTAGATACCGAAAAGTTGGATGCTTATGTAATTATTCCAAAAACCTTTGATTTAGCTGCAATTAAGGACTCGTTGCAAATTGTTTCTAAAAAGAGTATTGGTATTATGACTCGTCAAAAAATTCAACATACCATATCAAGTGCAATTGAAGAAAAGAAATTGTTGACCGGTTTAAGTATTTCTAAAAATCAATTGGATAGTTTGCAAAGATCTAATGAAATAAAATTTGCTTCTACCGAGGGAAAAAATGATAGTGATATAAAAGCCGGCATTAGTTATGGCGTTGGCTTTGGCTCCGGTTTTTTGATTTACATTATTTTGTTTATTTATGGAACAATGGTAATGCGTGGCGTAATGGAAGAAAAAACAAATCGTATTGCCGAAGTAATTATCAGTAGTGTAAAACCTTTTCAATTGATGATGGGAAAAATTACAGGTATTGGTTTGGTGGGATTGGTTCAGTTTTTAATTTGGATCGTTTTGGTAATTGGTTTACAACTTTTATTACCAATTATTTTTCCGGATATGTTGCATCAAATACAGGCACAGCCTATGCAGCCGGGTATTGCAGGAGCCGCAAATGTTGCACAAGAAAGTGGTGCTATGGCAGGAATTATGAATGGAATTGGTTTGATTAATTGGCCGCTTATTTTAGGATGTTTTGTATTTTACTTTCTTGGCGGTTATTTTTTATACTCAGCTTTATTTGCAGCAGTAGGAAGCGCTGTGAATGAAGATGCACAAGATGCACAAAGCTTGATGTTGCCGATTACAATGCCTATCATTTTTGCAATGGTGATAATGACAAAAGCTGTAAATGATCCGAATAGTTCTCTTGCAGTATTTGGTAGTTTGTTCCCGCTTACTTCACCAATTGTAATGATGGCAAGGGTTGCACATGGGGTGCCCGAGGGCGTAACAGTTGTTCAGTTACTTTTAAGCATGCTTTTTTTAGTAATAGGATTTATTGCAACAACCTGGCTTGCCGCTAAAATTTACAGAACAGGAATTTTAATGTATGGGAAAAAGCCAACGCTTAAAACCCTTTGGCAGTGGGCTATTCGTAAAAGTTGATGCTAAAATATTTGTTGGAATGAGTGGCTTTTTTTGAGTATTTAAGAATCAATTTTGGAAGTTGAATTTTTAAAATGATTCGATAAAATCGTTGCTCTTGCAACACCGATTACTTTGCTTATTTCTTCAAAATTTGCTGCTTTGATATTTTTTACAGATTTGAATTTTTTCAATAAATCATCGATTGTTTGTTTGCCAATACCGGAGATTGTTTCTAGTTCGTTTTTAAAAGTTCCTTTGCTGCGTTGGTTTCTGTGAAAGGTAATACCAAAGCGGTGTACCTCATCTCTTATCATTCTAATCAGCTTTAAACTGTCGCTGTCCCAACTCAGTTTCAAAGATTGTTGATCTCCGGGAAAGAAGATTTCTTCTTCGTTTTTTGCAAGTCCAACCACGGTAACTTTCCCAGTTAAATCCAAAGCTTTGATGCTTTCCATTGCTGCACTCAATTGTCCTTTGCCACCATCTATAATAATGAGTTGAGGTAGTTCTTTTTCCTCGTCTATTAATCTTTTGTATCTACGAAATACAACTTCTTTCATTGTAGCAAAATCATTAATTCCATCTACTGTTTTTACATTAAATCTCCGGTAATTTATTTTATCGGGCATTCCATTTTTAAAACAAACCATTGCACTTACAGGATAACTTCCTTGAAAATTTGAGTTATCAAAACATTCAATATGTGTAGGTAATTCTTGCAGTTGAAGATTGCTTTGCAGTTCGTACAAAACTTTCTTTTTTTCCATATCACTCTTTCCTTCCAATCGTAATATTTTTTTCTTTCGAAGTTCTTCTTTGAAATAATTTACATTTTTTATTGAAAGGTCTAATAGATGTTTTTTGTCGCCTACTTTTGGGATTGTGAAAGTAATATTTGTGTCAGCATAATCAATCGGAAAGGGAACAATTATTTCTTTGGATAAACTATTAAATTTCAGTCTCAGATTGCTAATTGCAAAGCTCAAAATTTCTTCGTCTGATTCTTCTAATTGGCTAACTAATTCTACCGTGTGTGTATGTACAATTGTACCATTTTGTACCATCAAAAAATTGACATACGCCGTTTCATTTTCACGAAGAATAGAGAACACATCCATATTGGTAAGATACTTACTTACAATGACAGATTTAGATTGATAGCTTACTAAATTGCTGATTTTTTTCTTGAGTGATTCAGCTTTTTCAAATTCTAAATTAGCTGCACACTCAATCATTTCTTTTTTGAATTCAGTAATTACATAATTTAAATTTCCTTTTAGCATATTGCGAACTTGCTGCAAACTTTCATTGTATTCATCCAATGTTTGTAGTCCTTCGCAAGGACCTTTGCAATTTCCTAAATGGTATTCCAAACAAACTTTGAATTTATGCTTTGCAATATTTTGTTCAGATAAATTGAGCTTGCAAGTTCTAAGCGGAATATTTTGTTTGATAAAATCTATCAATTCGTAACCGGTAGATATATTAGTAAAAGGACCTAAATATTCTGAGCCATCATTGAATTTTCTTCGGGTAATGAAAACCCTGGAAAAAGTTTCTTTTTTTATAACGATGTATGGATATGTTTTATCATCTTTTAAATTGATATTGTATTTCGGTTGATGATTTTTGATTAAAGCATTTTCTAATAAAAGTGCATCATGTTCACTGTTTACAATTGTAAATTCGATGTGATTTATTTTACTGACTAACTCTTGTGTTTTTAGATTGTCTATATTTTTATTAAAGTAGCTGCTGATTCTTTTTTTTAAATTCTTTGCCTTACCAACATAAATTATTTTTTTACTTACATCAAAGTACTTGTAAATACCAGGGTCTTGGGGTAAGGTGTAAGCAATATTTTGAAATTCAGCACTCGTCATTCAATAATTAATTTTTCAAATTCCATTGTATGTTTGTACGGGATAATTTTCCTTTACCATTTGCTTCAGCGTATTTTACCAGATATAGTTCTTTGCCAATTATCCATGTATAATTTTCGGTGAAACTAGAATCAACTTTCATATAAAGTACTTTTATATCTATACGTTTGAGATTGTTATTGTTTCCATCTAAATAAATATCAACATTTTTTATTGTGCTATTATCAGACTTTGTTGAGTAAGTCATGACAATACTATTGGTGGTTAGATCTCTAAAAACTGTTTCTTGAAAATATTTTTTAATAGCACTGTCTGTAATATCTTTTGATGTAAACTGATTAACAATATTTTTGAAATAATCAGTGTTAATTACTTGTGGCTTTTTATTTCCACTACTGTCTGTAAAAATTCCTAAAAATGTTTTTTTGGTTTTTAATAAACTATCTGCTTCTGTTTGAATGTAGTAGGTATAAGGATAAAATATGGTGTTGTCAGCGTTGGTATTTTTGGTGGATTCTTTATTTTTTTCTTTTGAATTGCATGCTAAAATTAATGTTGCGATACAGATAAAAAATAGTTTGTTCATGCTGTAAAAGTATTTTTAAACCTGCAATATACAAACTATGCTTTCGTGCTTAATTGTTAATACTTCGGTTATTTAAACAAGCGTTTGGTGAAACCAATTCTGAATCCATAATCCATCCTAAATTCTTTGATAGGATATTGGTCATTATAGGTAGGTAAATGTTGGTAACGAATTTGAGGTCCTGCATATAGTTGATAGTTTCCGGCTTTGTAAGTAAGGTTTAGTTGAGCACTACTGTTAATGTTCCATTTTCTTAAAAATGGAGTGCCATCTGTATAATATTTATAATCAGTTGAAATTAGATACACATTTTTATTCAGTGTAATTGTGGGTTCTATACTTCCACCAAAAGTTAGACCAAATTTTTTATAATGTAAAAAGTCCCATTGAATACCAATTGGAACAGATACTTGGTACAGCTTTGTATCTAATTGAGTTTCGGCATAACCAAGGTTTGCGCTAAGATTGGTAATTTGATTGATGGTATCTAATCTGTTATTTCTTATAATGGCAATACCTGCAACTGTTGATCCGCTTTTATAACTATCAATATAGTATTTACGTATGTTGTATTGTAATCCAGTTTTAAATTTTAAATTGTTTGTAATGTGGTACATGATACCAATTCCTATCTCAGAACCCATTGCTGCTTTATGGTTCACTACATCATTTATATTTTGTGTGTAAGCTGGTGCAATTGGTCCGTTTGCAATAGGAGCAGGTTCAAAATTATTTCTTAGCTTGTCATCTAATAATTTTCTGTAACTGATAGAAGGTGTCACATAAATATCTAGCTCAAATTTAGAAGATTTATTTTTTTGCAAAGATGGGATTTGCAACTGCGGTTCGGTTAAATGAATCTTTGGATTTTTAATAGTTGGGAAATAGATTTTTTTTGCAGGAATATTGGTCAACGCTTTATTGGAAATTAATGCTATTTCACTCGAGTTATTAATATTTAATGAAACTTTTTCGATTTTATTCAACTTGTTTGAAGTGTTATTAAATTTATTTTCTTGATATACGTTTTGTGTTTTATTTGAAGCAATTGCAACATTGGATACTACTACATTTTGTTTTGCATTTGTTTCAATATCATCAATTTTACTATTATTATAAACCCTTGTTTCTACTGTATTTGATGTAGTTTTTTGATAGTTCAGTTTATGATTTATATCTGATTTTTTATTATTGTTTAAGCCGGAAAAGAAAGGATAGGTGTTTTGAAATGAATTTAAATTACGACCACTATTTGTTTGCAATTTTTTATATTGTAATTCAGAAGGATAATCATTTAAAATAGTAGAAATACATAATGCTGTAGTCATCAATACAGCTGTGATTGTAAGTGCGGGCCATTGTTTCTTACCATGCAATTCTTTATGAATGTTTCTCCAGATATGATCGGAGGGGTACATTCTGTGTTGTGAGGTTTCTCGTTGTAAAAATTCCTCCAAGCTATTGTCAAAGTTGTGATTTTCCATTTTCGTATTCGGTAATCCTTATTTAAATACTACCCATCCAATTCAGTTCAGACTTCGGATTGTTGATGATTCGTTTCTTAATTAAAATTGTTTCTAACATTGCCTTTGCTCTTGTGTATTGACTTCGGCTTGTGCTTTCTTCAATATCAAGCAAATTGCCAATTTCTTTATGGCTGTATCCTTCTATTGCATACAAATTTAATACTGTTTTGTAACCTAACGGGAGTAGCTTAATACATTCAACCACTTGTTTTGCTTGCATAATGCTTGGTATAGTTTCCTCTTTTACATAAACTGTTGTTGCATAGGTGATATCAACATTGTCTGAAAATTTTTTATTCTTTTTCAAAAAATTAATGCAGGTATGTACAACAATTCTTCTGATCCATCCTTCAAATGCTCCTTTGTTTTGGAAAGTATGTATCTGGCTGAATATTTTTATAAAAGCCTCTTGCAGCATGTCTTCCGCATCTTCCCTGTTGTGCGCAAACCTGTAACTAACGCTTAGCATTTTAGGACTATACCTGTTATATAATTCTTTTTGCGAAGCTGCATCATTTTGCAAACAACCGGCAATAATAGATTGTTCTGTCATACAGTTACATTCATTTTATTCCCATAAAATTAGGACATTCATCTAGAAAAATGTGCTGCTTGATTACAAACATTAAAATAATTGATTTTAATTGGTTTTTTGTATAACTTACGGTTTCTAATTTTTTGCTTATGGAAACAACTAAAGATTTGCAATCAATAATTGTAGAATCGGATAACAATACTCCTAACGGTAGAACCAACACAACACTTAATCCATATACAGGTTCTTGGACAGAAAATGAAGTAATACATTTATTAAAAAGAACAATGTTTGGCGCAAGTAAAGCAGATGTAGATTATTTTAAAAGCAAAACACTTAATCAAACAATTAATGAGTTATTAAATCCAACTGCAACTCTTCCTTTGCCCCCTGTAAAAGAATATAGTTCTGCATCTGCACTAACACAACCCGATACATTAATAAACGCAGGACAAACTTGGGTAAATGATCCGAATGTTGATGGTACAATTGCAAGCCTTAGAAGATCTTCATTTAAAAAATGGTGGATGGGTGTTATGATTAATCAGGATAGAAGTATCAGAGAAAAAATGACGCTTTTCTGGCACAATCATTTCGCTACGGAAACGACAGATGTCAGCTATCCAAATTATGTATACTTCCATCATAATTTGCTTCGGACCAATGCTCTTGGAAATTTTAAAACATTAACTCGGGCTATTACATTGGATCCTGCAATGCTAGTTTATTTAAATGGACAAGTAAATACTGCTACTGCACCCGATGAAAATTATGGAAGAGAGTTGCAGGAGTTGTTTTGTTGTGGCAAAGGCCCCGATTCAAAATACACGGAAGATGATGTGAAAATGGCCGCTAAAGTGTTAACAGGTTGGCGTAATAACAGTACAACATTCTCTTCTTATTTTACCTTGTCACGCCATGATACAACTAGTAAACAATTTTCATCTTTTTACAACAATACTATTATTACAGGCAGAACAACTGCTAATGCGGGTGATGCAGAATTGGATGACTTGTTAAATATGATTTTTGCTACCAATGAAGTTTCAAAATATATCTGCAGAAGAATTTACAGGTGGTTTGTATATTATGAAATTGATGCAAATACAGAAGCCAATATCATAACACCATTAGCCAATATATTTAAAGCCAATAATTATGAAATTAAACCGGTATTAGATGCGTTGCTGAAAAGTGAACATTTTTTTGATGTTGCTAATATGGGTTGTCAAATCAAAAGTCCTGTTGATTTGGTAGTAGGTATGTGCAGAGAACTAAATGTACAATTTCAACCAAGAACTGATTACATTTCTAATTATGGACATTGGAGTTATTTGGCTACATGGGCGGCTAATATGCAGCAAAATATTGGCGATCCTCCCGATGTGAGTGGTTGGAAAGCTTATTACCAAGAACCACAGTTTTATGAAATTTGGATTAATAGCGATACGCTGCCAAAGCGCAATCAATTTACAGATACCATGTGCCTAACCGGGTATACTTTCAATTCTAAAAAGATTATTATTGATGCTGCTGAGTTTGCTAAAAGTTTATCCAATCCCGGAGATCCAAATATTTTATTGAATGATATTTTGAAATATTTATACAGGATTGATTTGTCTGCTGCTTCCAAAGCTCAAATTAAAAAAGATATTTTATTAGCAGGTCAGGTGAGTGATTATTACTGGACAAATGTCTGGAATATATTTATATCAACACCTACAGATACAACGAATGCTACAACAGTAAAAACAAGGTTAAGAGATTTAGTAAAATATTTAATGAATTTAGCTGAGTATCAATTGGCATAAATAACAACCCTGTGAAGTGTTTTTTATTAAAGACACTAAGCAATAAAAAATAGTATTATGAAACGCAGAGATTTTCTTAAAAATACTGTTCCTGTGGGTATTATGTTACCTGCATTATTTAATGGATTTTCACTTAAAGCATTTGGCGCAACTTCACCTTTATTAGACGCTCTTTTGTTACCTGTAACAGAAACAGATCATGTGTTGGTATTGGTGCAACTTACCGGTGGAAATGATGGTATCAATTCAGTCATTCCATTAGAGTTTTACAGCAATTATAATAATGCAAGAACAAATATTGCTATTCCTGAATCAAAAGTTTTGAAGCTCGATGGAACTACGAAAATAGGCTTTAACCCAGCTATGACCGGCTTGCAAACTTTATTTAATGAAGGCAAATTGAAAGTTATTAATAGTGTTGGATATCCTACACCAAGTTTTTCTCATTTCAGAGCAACGGATATTTGGATGAGTGCCTCCGATTCAAATCAAGCTGTTGCAAGTGGTTGGGCAGGTAGGTACTTGAATTATGAATATCCTAATTTCCCTAATGGATATCCAAATGCTACGATGACAGATCCATTGAGTATTCAAATTGGTTCAATAACATCTCTTACTTCACAAGGTCCGTCAGTAAATATGGGAATGAGTATTAGCAATACTTCCAGTTTTTATAATTTAATTAATGGTGTTCAAGATCCAGCCCCAAACACCAAAGCGGGTAAGGAACTTACATATGTTAGAAATATAGCTCAGCAAACACAGCAATATGCAACAGTTATTAAAGAAGCTGCAGCAAAAGTTACACAGCAAAGTACCTATCCATCTAATAACACTCTGGCAGACCAGCTTAAAATTGTTGCGAGGCTTATCAAAGGCGGATTAAGAACTAGAATATATATGGTAAGCTATGGTGGCTTTGATACCCATTCATCACAAACAAATTCAACCGATACCACAACTGGCGCACATGCCAATTTGTTACGAAATGTAAGTACCGCCATCAAAGCTTTTCAAGATGATTTAAAATATTTGAATATTGAAGATAGAGTAATTGGTATGACTTATTCCGAATTTGGCAGAAGAATAAAAAGTAATGCAAGTGGCGGTACAGATCATGGTTCGGCTGCGCCCATGTTTTTGTTTGGAAAAAATATTTTACCCGGAGTATTGGGTGATACACCAAAAATTCCAGCTGCCGCAACTGTAAATGATAATCTCCCTTATCAATATGATTTTAGAAGCATATACGCAACATTATTAAGCAATTGGCTTTGTGTTAAGGAAACGGATTTGCAACAAGTAATGCTTAAGAATTTTCAATTGCTTCCATTGGTAAATGCAGGAGATTGTAACAAGGGTATTCCAAATACTAGCGGACTTAATTTAATTACCAATTATCCCAATCCATTTACCAATAACACTACCATCAGATTTACAACTGCCGGAGGACATACAATGGTACAGATAATGGATACAATGGGAAGAGTATTGATGAATTTGGTAGATAAGGAATATACAAATGCAGGAACTTATATTGTTACATTTGAAAGTGGCGCATTACCAATGGGTGTTTATTATGCACGTTTGCAAAACATGGCTGTACAACAGGTAAGAACGATGTTGAAAGTAAGGTAGGATTTATTCAGAATACAATTTATTTTTTTCTAAAGCTTATCCTACTCGGTGAGCTTTTTTTATTATTCAAATGCTCAAATTTTTTTTGGCAACAGTGATGTAATTTATTAGCATACTATAATTGCAATATAGTATCAAAAAATAAAATTATATTCTTATCAATTCTAATCCTTTCTTCTATTGTTTTTTCAACAACCAAAGCCCAAAATAATTTCCCAAAAAATAGAATTAAAATTTGATAAGACGAATTAGAAAGTAACATTCACAGGAATTGTAACAGATGCAAAAACTGGTACAGGGTTGTTAGGTTCCTGCAATTTCAATGCTGCTAATAAGATGTTCGGGATATGACACTTATAAAATGCAAAAGATTATCAAAACAAATATGATGGAAGGGTTTTCAATAGTCGATAACATTAAATAAATTATAGCATCAAACTACAAATCCCTTTAAAATTTTATTTGAAATATACTTTAATAAATTTTCCATCTTCTAATCGTCTGACTAAATGATGCAGGTGCATCTAAATTAATCAGTCCAATATTTTTCGCATAAAAAGTATTGAATGTTGTTGCAGTTGTGTAAGTTCCAAAAACTTTGTACTGTAAATCATTTTGTATTTTAATTACACTATCAATACTATTGCCATTCACAGTAATAGAAGTATTCATAGCAAGAATGGTAAAACGCATTTTTACTTGTGTTGCAATTCCTTGATAAGTGGTATTATTTATAGGACTTTCCCATTGAGATAAAATGGGTTGGTTGTCCTTTAAAAATAAAATTTCAATTTTAGGACTATTGGCATCTAAGGCTGCATACCTATAATAATTGCCCGAATTTTTTCTGTAATATGTACTATCATCAGGTAATAAATTTTGCTTACCAATAAATACTCGGTAAGTACTTCCTCCAATAACAGAATCTTTTGGAGTTGCATATACATGCAGTGTATCTGTTGTTCCTGTAATATTGTAAGCCCAGTTGCTACCAACTTCAGTTGGAAAGTAATCTCTGATAACTGGCGATGGTGGTAAAATTGCAGTAAGGTTAATTTGAAAAGTACAAACTGAATTGTTGTAGCTAACTAAAAAATTTGTATTTAACGGGAGTATCGGTTTTCCAAATCCTTTCAGTTTTATAGTTTGTAAGCCAGGTAATACAAATCCTGAGTCTCTAAACCAAAAACCATTTGCAGTATCTGAACTAATTAGGTATTTCCCGGCACTTGTAATGTTTACTTTAACCAATACATAGTTACTATCAGTGAGTGTAGTATCTGCATAGTAGTTTCCTTTGATTTCAATATTTTGGCAATTACCTAAACTGTCTTTCAAGCTTCCCGATGAAACTGTGCTGTTTAACTTTCCCGTTTCATAACTATATTCTTTTATGCAGCCTATGGTAAATACAACAATATAAATTCCTAAAAATAATTTGGTGCTTACATTCATATTTCTATATTTTCAAAATATGGGGGTTTCATTACCCCAAAAATTATTTCACTAAGTTATTACAATTTCAAAAGAAATGAAATAATATTCTTGATTTTAAACAATTTTGTCAACTTGCTTTTAATGAAATATTTGTAAATAAAAGCCGCTTCAACATATGAAGCGGCTTTTATTCGGTTAACTTTAAAAAATAAAATTAAGATTTTATTTCACCAACCATTTCACTAGGAATTACCCAAGCATCAAATTCTTCAGCAGTTAAGTATCCCAAAGCAATAGCAGTAGCTTTTAAAGTACTTCCATTTTTATGCGCTGTTTGCGCAATTTCTGCAGCTTTATAATAACCAATTTTGGTATTTAATGCAGTCACTAACATAAGGCTGTTGTCAACGTGTTTTTTGATATTCTCTTCGATTGGTTCTAATCCAATGGCACATTTATCATTGAAGCTCTCACAACCTTCACCGATTAATCTGGCGCTATGTAAGAAATTATAAATCATAACCGGTTTAAAAACATTTAATTCAAAATGACCTAAGCTGCCACCAACTCCAATTGCTACATCATTTCCCATTACTTGTGCTGCGATCATAGTTAATGCTTCGCACTGTGTAGGATTTACTTTTCCGGGCATGATTGAGCTTCCCGGCTCATTATCAGGAATAAAAATTTCTCCGATTCCACTTCTCGGTCCACTGGACAACATTCTGATATCATTCGCAATTTTCATTAAACTAACAGCTACCGTTTTTAAGGCTCCATGTGCTTCAACAATTGCGTCGTGAGCAGCCAAAGCTTCAAATTTATTTTCAGCAGTTACAAAAGGCAAACCTGTAAGCATAGCAATATGTTTGGCAACGGTTACGTCATAGTTTTTAGGTGTATTAATTCCTGTTCCTACAGCTGTTCCACCCAGTGCTAATTCACTTAAATGCGGTAACGTATTGTTAATTGCTTTTAATCCATGGGTTAATTGAGAAACATATCCGCTAAATTCCTGACCAACTGTTAATGGAGTTGCGTCCATAAAATGTGTACGGCCAATTTTCACAACATGCATAAACGCTTTACTTTTTGCAGCAAGAGTATCACGTAGTTTGGTAATGCCGGGAATAGTAGTTTCAACCAACATTTTATAAGCTGCAATATGCATGGCAGTTGGGAAAGTGTCATTACTGCTTTGGCTTTTATTTACATCATCATTAGGGTGAATTGATTTTTTTTCATCCATTAAACTACCGCCACCATTTACGTGTGCTTTGTATGCTACAACTTCGTTTACATTCATGTTACTTTGTGTTCCGCTACCAGTTTGCCACACTACTAATGGAAACTGATCATTTAGTTTTCCTTCTAAAATTTCATCACATGCAGTTGCAATTGCTGCTTTCTTTTCATCTGATAAAACGCCCAATTCGTTGTTAGTAATTGCAGCTGCTTTTTTTAAGTAAGCAAATGCAGTAATTATTTCTTTAGGCATTTTATTAATGTCCTGAGCAATTTTAAAGTTATCGATACTTCTCTGGGTTTGTGCTCCCCAATATACATTGGCAGGTACTTTTACTTCACCCATGGTGTCTTTTTCTATACGGTATTCCATATTTTCAAAATTTGCAGCAAAGGTAAGGGTTGACTTTTTTTACTTGCACTCAAAATTTTGTGCTCTGTATTTAAGTTGCTGGTTCTAAAAAAAATAATTATATTGTCATTTTTATATAATATTATGGCACTTAAAATAATTGATCACGGTAGCAGCTCTTATAAAAAAATGGTAGAAATACGCAACGAAATTTTGCGTAAACCATTGGGTTTGTCTTTTTCTGATGAGGAGTTGGAGAAAGAGAAAAATGATATTTTAATTGGTTGTTTTGAGGATGATGAATTAGAAGGCTGTTGCTTGCTCACAATAGAAGGAAATGGAACAGTCAGGCTTCGCCAAATGGCTGTTACCAATATTTTACAGGGAAAGGGAATCGGCAGGGTATTAATGCAATTTGCAGAAAATATTGCAAGAGATAGGGGTTTTAATTTAATGACTATGCATGCAAGAAGCAATGCGGTTGGTTTTTATGAAAAATTGGGTTACAAAATCGTTGGCGATGAATTTTACGAAGTAACAATACCCCATTATATGATGGAAAAAGAACTGTAATTATTTTATTAATTAGCCAATATGTTTATTGAGTAAACCTCTCAATTCATGCATTGATTCATCACCAATTCCTTCCTTTGGAATCAAAAAGAAAGTTTTTGCACTGAAGTATAAATGGAAAAAATTTGGTGATTCAAAAAAACTTTTAAATTGATTCCATTTCCAAACTACTTCTCCTTTCTGGTTTTGCAATACAATATTTTCGTTGTTTAAGAATATTGTAAATGATTCTTTAAAAGTGCTACTTTTTGTATAAATGCTATATGGTAAAATATACCAAACTGCAAGCATCATAAACACCCAAATAAATGAACCTAACAAAAATGGTTCAGGCCTTATTTTTTTGGTATAAAATAATACCGCAGATCCAATTGCAAATACATTCACTAAAATCATCATCAATTTTATTTCTCTTCTTGAAATAAAGTGATAACGCAATCCCTGAATGATTTGTTTTTTATTGTAAGAAAATTTAAAGTGCATATATAGTTTTAATTATTGCGCAAAAGTAATTGTTCAAAACAAATTAATTTATTTGTTGATTTTGATGTCGGCTTTATCGCTTTATTCAACATTTGTTGCGTCGCACACTTCAACGTGCCAAAACTCGAATCAACATTTTTTCTGTTTAATTAATTTTTCTTTTGTTATCTCAATTGCTTTGCATCAATGCTCCAATCCTTTAAAATATTTCCTTTGGCATCTATAAATTCAACTTTCATTTTTCTGTCTTTTCTTGTACCCGAAAAACTTATTTTGCTATAGTTTTGAATGTTGTCAATTCCAGCAACTCTGTATGGATTATTCTTTTCCGGACCGCCAAATTTGTGAGAACCACTTGTTAAAGGAGATGATGTAATATCATATAAGGTGTATCCGTTTGTTCTCTCTGCTTTTATCACTTCACTGTGGTGTCTGTCACCTGTTAAAAAAACAACACCATTGATTTTTGTTTCTGTTAAAAAATCCATTAACTCTTTGTATTCAGCACTAAAATGTCTGAAACAATCATATGGGCTCATTGGATTTAAAACCTGACTGCCGGTTGCAATAAATCTAAAGTTGATACTTCCGTTTCCATTGCTTTGTAGCAAAGCATTTTTTAACCATTCCATTTGTTGCTTGCCATACATTCTTTTTTCTTCATTTGCTTTGCCATTCAAACTATCTGGCATTTCATCGTTGCTTCTAAACCATCTATCATCCAATAAAAAAACATCCACATCATTCCATGTAAATTTTGAATAAATACCTTGGTTATTTTCTCCATAACTTGGGTTGTTCCAAAATGTTTTAAAAACTTCTCTGCTATTTTCTTTCAAAGGGAAACTTTTATCTGCATCATTCCATCCAAAATCATGGTCATCCCATATTGCATAATGTGGCATTGCTTTTAGTAATGGTTGATATACCTGCATTGCACGTTCATGTGCAGGTCTGTAATGTAATCCCCAATTACTGTAATAATCTACTTCACGTGTATACCAGTTATCGCCTAGCCACAACATAAAATCTGCTTTTTCTTTTGCCATTGTTTCAAAAATGGAAGAATCGTTTCCATAGGGTTTTCCGGGTCTGTCAAATTTTGGTTCATTAATATAGGCACAGCTTCCTGTAATAAATGAAAATGCAGGTGGATCGGTTCTCCATTGCCAAAGTGATTGTGTTGTTAACGAACCATTTGCCAATACTTCTTTTGAGTTTTTTTGAAAAATGTTATAATTGTATGTTCTTCCAGGTTCAAGTCCTGTCAATGTAGCTGTAGCAATATTGAAATCTCCACCCGGTAATGCAGTGAAGTTTATAAGCCTTGGTGGATTTGTTGTGTTGTTTTTTTCTGTAAATTTTAAAACTGCTTCTTTCATATCTGCTTTAAAATGAACCCAAACTTTTGCAGTTCTAAAATCAGTATGACCCAACATAGGTCCTGCAATTATTTTTTGTGCATTTGAAGCAATAGAAATTAAAAAGAACAGCGCAATAAATATATTTTTCATGAAGAATTTTTGTGCAATTTAGTAATAATCCTTCACGGGATAACAAACATTAGATGAATCTGTTATTTCTAAAAAATTGAACAAAAAAAACCACCTCTTAGCAGAGATGGTTTTATATATTCAATTAAAGGTTAGTTTAGCTACAACCCATGCTGTTGCCACAGTTCAGGCATTTGTAACAAGTGCCGCTTCTGATGGTTATATGTCCGCAGGTGTTACAAGCAGGAGCATCACTTTGCATATTTTTAGCAGCTGCATTTACAGCGTCTAATCCGGCTTCAGCTTTTACTGCTGTGCGTTGTGCTTTGTGAGCAGGTGTTGATGCAGCGTTTGTACTTGGTGCAGTAACATGCACACTACTCAACTCTGGCTGACCCATAAAACTTAGTTCTTTATCATCACCGGTGTTTCCAACTTCTGGTTTGTCTAACACATGAACCAAATCTGTTCTACCCAAATATTCATATGCTAAAGCTCTAAATACAAAGTCAACTAATGAAGTAGTTGTTTTAATGTTTGGATGATCTACCATGCCTGATGGTTCAAACTTAGTAAATACAAATTTCTCTACAAATTCTTCTAAAGGAACACCGTATTGTAGGCCTACAGAAACAGCAATTGCAAAACAGTTCATCAAGCTACGAACTGTAGAACCTTCTTTGTAAAGGTCAACAAAGATTTCACCTAAAGTTCCGTCATTGTATTCGCCACTGCGTAAGAAAATTACCTGTCCACCAACTCTTGCTTTTTGTGTAAATCCTCTTCGTTTTGCTGGTAAAGATTTTCTTTCAACAATACGAGATAATTGACGCTTTAAGGTAGTATCGGTTGATGCGGTCATTCTTCTGTTAACTTCATCTAATAATTCGTCAACACTTAATTTGCTTAAATCTACAATATTAGATTCTGCTGTTTCTGCAACAATTTCTTCCGCTTTGGTTTCATCTGTATCAGTGTCTGATTTTTTCTTTTTATCACTTTTTGTACTCAATGGTTGTGATAATTTACTTCCATCTCTGTACAAGGCATTTGCCTTCAAACCCAGTTCCCAGCTCATTTTGTAGCAATCAGCAATTTCTTCAACTGTTGCTTCATGAGGCAAGTTGATTGTTTTGCTGATAGCACCGCTTAAGAATGGTTGACAGGCAGCCATCATTCTGATATGTCCATGTGCATGAATATAACGCTCACCTTTTTTGCCACATTTATTTGCGCAATCAAATACAGCTAAATGTTCCTCTTTTAAGAATGGAGCACCTTCAACAGTCATGGTTCCGCAGATATAATCGTTTGCTGCTGCAATTTCATCTTCCGTAAATCCAAGACCTTCAAGCATGTTGAAACTCCAGTCACTGTATTGTTCTTCCGTAAATCCAAGACGTTGCAAGCAAGCATCTCCTAAACTGAATCTGTTGAAAATAAATCCAATTTCAAAAGCAGCTTTTGCTGCGCCATTAAGTTTTGTAATTTCTTCTGCAGTAAATCCTTTTGCACTTAATGTTTGGTTGTTGATAAAAGGAGCACCTTCAAAACTTGCAGCTCCTACTGCATATTTAATGATTGCATCAATCTCTTTATCAGCGTATCCTAAAGTTTTCAATGCATTTGGTACAGCGCCATTGATGATTTTGAAATATCCGCCCCCACTTAATTTTTTAAATTTCACCAATGCGAAATCAGGCTCTACTCCTGTGGTGTCACAATCCATTACCAAGCCAATTGTTCCTGTTGGAGCAATAACGGTAGTTTGTGCATTTCTGTATCCATATTTCTCACCCATTTGTACAGCTGCATCCCATGCTTTAGTTGCAGATTTTAAAAGATAATCAGGGCAATATTTTGCCTTGATACCAATTGGGCTCACACTTAATCCCACATAAGCTTCTTCAGCATCATAAGCTGCCGCTCTATGGTTACGCATTACACGTAACATATCTTCTTTATTCTCTTCATATTTTGCAAATGTGCCTAAGAAGCTAGCCATTTCTGCAGAAGTTTTGTAGCTGATACCTGTCATGATAGCACTTACAGCTCCCGCAATTGCTCTTGCTTCTTCGCTATCGTATGCAATACCACTGATCATTAAGATTGTTCCCAGGTTTGCAAAACCTAAACCTAATGTTCTGTAGTCGTAACTTAATTGAGCAACTTCTTTACTTGGAAACTGAGCCATTAATACAGAGATTTCCAAAACAACTGTCCATAATCTACTGATGTATTCTAATCCTTCAACATCAAGTGTATTGTTTTCTTCGTTGAAGAATCTTCTAAGATTGATGGAGGCCAAATTACAGGCAGTGTTGTCTAAGAACATGTATTCAGAGCAGGGGTTACTTGCATTGATTCTTCCGCCTTTTGGACAAGTATGCCATTCGTTGATTGTTGTATCATATTGAGTACCTGGATCTGCACAACGCCATGCAGCATAAGCTACCTGATTCCATACTTCACGAGCAGGAATTTTTTTCATTGTTCTGCCATCAGTTCTTGCTTTTAATTCCCAGTCGCCATCTTCTGCCAATACTTTAAAAAATTCATTTGGAATACGAATTGAGTTATTGCTATTTTGTCCGGCAACGGTCATATAAGCTTCACCTTCGTAACTATTATCATATCCAGCGGCTACCAATGCAGCAACTTTCTTTTCTTCTTCAACTTTCCAGTTGATGAACTCCATAATTTCAGGATGATCTAAATCAAGACAAACCATTTTAGCTGCACGTCTTGTTGTACCGCCACTTTTAATTGCACCTGCAGCTCTATCACCAATTTTTAAGAAACTCATTAATCCACTGCTCGTACCTCCCCCGCTTAATTTTTCTCCACCACCACGTATTTGAGAAAAATTAGTTCCTACACCACTACCGTATTTAAAAATCCTTGCTTCACGAACCCATAAGTCCATGATACCTCCATCATTCACCAATTCATCATTTACACTTAAAATAAAGCATGCATGAGGTTGAGGACGTTCGTAAGCATTTGTAGATTTTTTCAATACACTGTCAACAGGGTCTACATAATAGTGTCCCTGAGGTGCTCCGGTAATTCCGTAACTTTCGTGTAATCCTGTATTGAACCATTGTGGACTATTTGGTACACAACTTTGATTTAGTATGCTATATACTAGCTCTTCATAAAAAATTGTTGCATCTTTTGCAGAAGCAAAGTAGCCATAACGTTCGCCCCAAACTTTCCAGCAATTTGCCATTCTGTGTGCAACTTGTTTGGCACTTGTTTCTCTGCTTGTGCTACCATCTGCTTGTGGTACCCCTGCTTTTCTAAAATATTTTTGAGCAATAATATCTGTAGCAATTTGGCTCCATTGTTTTGGAACTTCTACATTATTCATTTCAAAAACTGTTTCACCTGTAGGATTCTTAATTACACTTGTTCTGTAATCGTATTCAAACTGGTCGAATACGTTCGTGTCTTCTTTTGTAAAGCGGCGCTCGAATTGCAGCTTTTGTTTTTTTGCATTGGCCATGTTGTGAAAAAATTAATGGTGGTTAATTAGTAGTTAGTTGGCTCGTTAGGTTTATTTAACGGGAGACGAATATAAATTTCGAAAATTAAAAATCGATGCGATTTAAATCCACAATTTGTGGATAATCTTTGTCTATTTTTTCAAGGCTCAAATCCACATTGTATTTCATGAGTTTCTAACATATTGTTAGTAATATTTTTTATTTTGTATGGAGTTAAAGAGTATTAAATTAACCTTTTTTTCTGAAAAAATCTATTACGCCTATTTTTTTATTTCGATTGATAAATCAGTACATCAAATAGTTGTATTTCTATGTATATAAAGTTCGAATAATTGGTTGATAAAATTCTCTTTAAATCCAAGCATTCTGGGTTAAAAAATTATCTTGTTTGTCTTTAAAATAAAATAAAATTCAATAATTATGTCTTTTAAACAAGAGATATTGTATTTTGCTTTATTGAATTTCGGCTAGAATGATTACTGTAAGGAATATTTTGTAATTATGACAATAAACAAAAAAGTTTATGCATTTTTGCAACCATATCTATAAACAATTGCATGAAGCAGGATTTATTTAATCAATTTGCATCTCGAAAGCGTCAGGGACGAAAGTCTTTTTCTGTCCTGATAGATCCGGACAAGGTGGATAGTAAATCTATTGACCAGATTGTAAATTTATCTATTGATGCAAAAGTTGATTATTTTTTTGTAGGTGGTTCTTTAGTTATTTCTAATCATTTGGATGAATGTATTCAAATGATTAAATCACAATGTGATATTCCTGTTGTATTATTTCCTGGTTCTCCTTCACAAGTGAGTAAATATGCTGATGCACTATTGTACTTGTCATTGATATCAGGCAGAAACCCTGAGTTACTAATTGGGCAACATGTTATTTCTGCACCATTTGTAAAAATGAGTGGCTTGGAAATAATGCCAACCGGGTATATTGTAGTAGACGGTGGTGCTCCAACCACAGTAAGTTATATTTCTAATGCAACTCCTGTTCCTGCTGATAAAAATGAAATTGCTATGTGTACTGCAATGGCAGGTGAAATGTTGGGAATGAAATTAATATATATGGATGCCGGAAGTGGAGCAAAGAGGCCTATTTCAGAAGCAATGATTCAAAAAGTATCAACCCATATAGAATGCCCGTTGATTATTGGCGGAGGAATTATTGAACCGGAAAAAGCATATAAAAATTGTAAATCTGGTGCTGACATCATTGTTGTAGGAAACGCAATTGAAAAAGAGCCTTCTCTTATTAAAGAAATGTCTGCAGCAGTACATAGCGTTAGTGTTTCTGCATAATATTCTATACAGTAATTACAAAAATAAACCCTGCTATTTGCAGGGTTTAATATTTTGAGGTAAAATCAAAATTATATTAAATCCATTCCGTAAGCAAAATGTGTGCAAACACCCGGTAATGCTAACCAGAAAAAAGGCCTTAATTCAGGCTTAACCAACATCACTGTAATAATTACCAACCAAATTGAAAAATAAATCCAGTTTTTTGTTTTTGACTTTTTTACAGTTTCCATAGCATTAATTTTTGGCAAATATAAGGGCACATTTTATTTCAAAAAATCTAAGTTTTATTTTGGAGATCTTCTGTAGGATTTTTAAGTGAAGGTTCTTTTTTTGCTTCATCTAGGAATAACATTTTAAAAGCAATTAAAATTAATACAATCGCAAAAATTTTTTTCAATATCGATTCAGATAAATGCAAAGCAATTTTGCTTCCAAAAAAACCACCAATGATAAATGCAGCAGAAACAATTAATACCACTTTAATGTCTACATAACCTTGCTTGTAATACTGCATTACTGCTAATATACCTACCGGCAGCAACAGAATTCCGAGTGAAGTTCCTTGTGCTTGTTTTTGCGAAAATGCAAGTAGATAAACCAATGCAGGAACAATAATAATCCCACCGCCAACTCCTATCAGGCCACTTAGTATGCCTGCTGCAACACCTATGATTATTAATAAAACGATAGTGCTTGTTGTCATAACATCTGATTTATGAGGTCATCCCAAATTTTAAATTGTAATATTTCATTGCTTCTTCGATAATTTTTAGTGCTGCACTTTTATCTCCAAATTCTTCTACGCTTACTGTTTTGTTTTCTAGTTTTTTATACTCTTCAAAAAAGTGCCTAAGTTCGTCAAAGAAATGCTTCGGTAATTCTTCAATATTGTTGTAATGGTTTACTCCCGGATCATTGGCAGCTACAGCAATAATTTTATCATCGGCATCACCGCCATCTATCATTTGCATTACTCCTACCACTTTTGCATTCATTAAAGTTAAAGGAACTACGGGCAAAGAGGTAATAACCAAAATGTCTAATGGGTCTTTATCATCACCATAAGTTTTTGGAATAAAACCATAATTACATGGGTAATAAAAAGATGAGTAAATAACTCGGTCTAACTTTAATAAACCGCTTGCCTTGTCAATCTCATATTTACATCTGCTACCCTGAGGGATTTCGATAACTGCATTTACAACTCTTGGTGCATGTTCTCCGCTAGGAACCCCGTGCCATGGGTGTAAAACATTTGTTTGCATAATAATTTTTAGTGATTTTTTTATTTGATTAAACTAAAACCTAAATAGGTAGCACCAATTCCAATGATAAAACTGACAATCATATAAGAAAACGCTATTAAATATTTTTGTTGTTGAAACAATTGTAAACACTCCCAACTAAAAGCAGAGAATGTTGTAAAACCGCCACAGATTCCTGTTGCCAACAACAATCGCCAGTTATCAAAATTGCTTTTGGTTAATGAAACAGACATAATTAAACCAATTAAAAAAGAGCCCACTAAATTTACAACTAATGTTCCAATGAAAAGTTGATTGTTCTTTAATAAAAGACTGATACCAAATCTTGCAGCAGATCCCAATCCACCTCCTAATGCTACCAATAATATTTTTTTTAGAATCATAAATTGGGATTGAATGAATACTTAAAATCAACTAGCCATGTATTATTCACAGAAATCACTTTTACTTTTCTACCCGTTTTATCAATGCTGTTTTTAAATTTTACTATTGTTTCTTTAGCTGATACTTCTTCTATTGAAATATTTTGTAAAGAAGATTCGGATAATTGTTTTTGTTGTGCATTTGTTTTTGCCCTATACTTTTCTTCTTCTTCCTTTAATAGTTGTTTGTTTTTTTCATCCTGTAACATATAAGCGTTTGCCTTTTCAAAATCTCCTTTAATACTGGCATCTATGAATTCTCTTGCAGCATCTAATGCATCTGCAGCCGGTGGATATTGATGTGTTGTGTTGCAGCTTACAAGTATTGTAAGAAGTAACATTTGCAGAAATTGTTGTATTCTTCTCATTGGTAAGCGAAGGTAAGTTTTGAAGTTGAATTGTTTTAATCAATTACTATATAATAAATTTATTTATGAGCTATGAAATGAAAAAAGGCTATTTCTTGTATTTGAAATAGCCTTTGTTTTAATGCAAATTGATTTATTTTGACTGTTGTTTTGAGTAATAAGCTTCTTCTGCTTCATGTTCTTTGTCGTATGCTTTAATGATTGCTTTTACAAGCTTATGTCTTACAACATCTTCCTCGTCTAACTGGATATGTGCTATGCCTTCAATATTTTTTAAAATTCTGGTTGCTTTTTCCAATCCACTTCTTTGATTTCTTGGTAAATCAATTTGTGTGGGATCGCCGGTAATAATGGCTTTTGCATTAGCACCAATACGTGTTAAAAACATTTTCAACTGCAAATCATTGGTATTTTGACTTTCATCTAAAATAATAAATGCATTATCTAATGTGCGACCACGCATGTATGCTAATGGTGCAATTTCAATGGTGCGTGTAGTCATGTAATAACCCAATTTGTCAGCAGGAATCATATCATCTAATGCATCATATAATGGTCTTAAATATGGGTCAATTTTTTCTTTTAAATCGCCGGGTAGAAATCCTAAATTTTCTCCTGCTTCAACTGCAGGTCGGGTTAAAATAATTTTTTTAACAACTTTGTTTTTTAATGCCCTTACCGCAAGTGCTACTGCTGTATATGTTTTACCCGTTCCGGCAGGGCCTACTGCAAAAACAATATCATTTTTATCCGCTGCTTCAACCATTTTCTTTTGGTTGGCAGTTCTTGCTCTGACGGTTTTTCCGTTCGGTCCAAAAACCAAAATATCTGATGGATTTTTATCAATAAAATTGTCTATTGTTTCTGCATCATCTCCACCTAAAATTTTTTCAAAATAATTTTCGCTTAAATGCCCGTTGCGCTCTAAATACTGAACAATTAATTCAATTTTTTCTTTGGCTGAATCAATTTGTTCGGGCGAACCTGATAGCTTAAGTTGTGTGCCTCGGGATAAAATTTTTAGTAATGGAAATTTTTTCTTTAATACATCGAGTTTACCATTATTAACTCCGAAAAATTCTATTGGATTGATAGATTGAAGGCTGATAATTGTTTCTGTCAAAATGTTTAGAATTTATAAGTGATCAAATGAAATATTATACATCCAAATTTAAATTAATTATGCTCAAGTATTGCATGATTATTATACACAGATTGTTAAGATTTTTTGAAGTTATTTTTTTGTTAACACAAACTTTGGATTTTAAAAATTTGCAGTAAATAAATGTAGTCACAAAGATTTTACAGGGAATAAAAAATAGAAACTAGTTACCACTTAGCTACCAGTTTTAAATTGATCAATCTTGGAGTAAGTCTGTTGGGCATTGTAAAAAGATTGTTTTGAAAATCTTTTATAAGCAGGTAGCTGATTGTATTTGGTCTGTCAATTAGATTAAAGATTTCTAAATTAGCCCAAATACTTTCAAAATTTTTAAAAGGAGAGTGGCTTCGTCTGTAATTTTTTTCTGCGCCTAATAACAAACAACTTAATCCGAGGTCAACTCTGATATAAGGGTCAATTACCAATGAATTTCTATAGCGAGTACTGTTTGGAATATTGTACGGTAAGTTACTTCCGTATAAAGTATTCAGATAAAGTTTAAAGTTTTTATTGGTACTTAAATAATCCTGAAAAAACATACCAAAAGTAAGCATTCTGTCTGTGGGTCTTCTAAGCCACCCTACATCAACGGTAGTGCTGTCAATAGGTTTATTGTTTGCATCCAAAGTGTATTTTTGATAACTATCATTGTTTAAATTTTCTTTGGTATTCATTAATCCAAAGCTGATCCAACTTTCTGCATCTTTCACCAGCTCTGCGTATAATCTTGTTTCTATTCCAACTGCGTAAGCCCTTGCATTATTCTCACCAAAATACCTGATCCGAACATTATCAATATCATATGGGACTGCATCGGTTATGTTTTTATAATAAGCTTCTGTAGTAATCCGTGCCGGTCGTTGTAACATTTTGAAATTGTAATCAAACCCAACACTTGCCTGCCAGCTTTTCTGAGATTTTAAATTGGTATTTACTGTGCCATCGTATCGTCTTAGCTCTCTGTAAAAAGGTGGTTGTACATACCTGCCAACTGCTGCTTTTATGACAACGTCTTTTTTCCATTTTTTAGGAATAAATGAAAGCCCCACTCTTGGTGAAAACAACAATTCATTGTTCATGGAATTATAGTTGTATCGAAGTCCTAATTGTACTGTAACATCTGCTGAATCCTTTAGTTGAATATTGTCCTGTATATATCCGCTTAGTCTGAAAATATCTAATGCAGCTTTGTTTTTTATTACTTTATTTAACTGGAGTGAACTTCCTGTATATGGTAAAGAATAACCTGCACTATCGCTGTATTCCCATTCATTAATTTGGTCGTTGACTATTTGTTTTTGAATGCTGTTGCCCCACTGAATAATATGGTTGCCTTTGTCTAGATTACCTTTGTGGCTTGCATCCCAGAGGGTAATGTCTAAAGTATTTCTGCTGAAATTTTGAAATACACCTGCGCCTAATGGGTTGCTGATTAAACCAAAGGTGGCGCTGCTTTTATCAAAATCTCTGTCGCCAAATAAGTAAGCACCTGAAATATCAATATTTTCTTTTTCATTGTTATTGAAGCGGCTGAGCATCCATTTTAAACGAAGGTTTTTATTGGGTTGATGTGTGGTTGACAAACCAATAAAATTAGTGCTGTAGCCGTCTTTTTCTTGTCCTTCAAAATAAATATCCAAGCCAAAATTAGCCGTGAAAAATGGCGAAAAAACAGAACTAGATAATTTACTTTCTTCGGGGTATAAAGTAAATTTTGAAGTGGATGTATTTGCAAAAAATTCAAACTGCCATTTGTTATTTGGAGCGTAAGTAATTAAAGTTTGCAAATCGCTGGAAGAGGGTATATAATTGCCTTTAGTTTCCTGGCTGCTTAATAAATTACGGTTACTTCTGTTTCTTACACCAAACAAATAAGTTACTTTATTTTTTGCTGAAGTGCCTTCCAGATGAAAGCCTTGTTCCAACAAACCAATGTATGCACTGCCTCCAAATGATTTTGGTTTTTTGTAAGTAATGTCCAATACACTACTCATTTTATCACCATACTTTGCCTGAAAACCACCATTGTAAAACTTCAGTCCTCCAGTTAGTTCCGGATTGATAAAACTCAATCCTTCCTGTTGTCCGTTTCTTACTAAGTAAGGTCTGAAAACTTCAAAGTCATTTACGTAAATTAAATTTTCATCAAAGCTTCCTCCACGAACAGAATATTGAGAAGTCAGCTCATTATTGCTGCCTACAAATATTTTAATCAGTTGTTCAATACCACTTATTGGAGATGGGTTAACATTTGCTTTGGTGGCATCAATTACTATTCTTCCGGCTTCTCTTCTTTCTCTTTTGTCTTTAACGGTAACACCTGTCAAATTACTCACAGACAGCTTCATTCGGATGACAACATTTTCAGTTGCACCAGCACTTAAAAAAATATTTTTTTGAAAATTGCTGTAGCCTGTGTGAGAAAAAACAACTGCAACTGTTTTGTTTGGCGTAATTTCTAGTTTAAAATAACCTGAATCGTTGCTGATAGTTCCTTTTTGTTTACCCAAAATTTCAACAGATACACCTTTCAAAGGTTTTTGGTTTTCATCTATAATTTTACCTTGTAAGATTGTAGTGTTTTGGGCGTACAAACTAGAAAAAAATAATATAGACCATAAAAAATTAAAAAAAAACCTCATCGTTTCATTTTGAAGGTATGAAGGTAAGGATTGAGCAGTTGAATATTAACAGTGGATTATTTTTTTATGTTTGTTAATAAATTAACCTGATTATTTCCGTTATTTGTATAACAATCTTAAAATTATACTTTATGAAGAAATTATTTACACTATCTATTTTCATTATTGCAGTAAACATAAACTTAAGTGCTCAATTTGTTGAAAATTTCAATTATACCTCTACAGGAGTTGTGAATGACGATTCACTTACAAATGTGAATATCGGTGGGGCAATTTGGAAAAAACATAGTGGAACTACCTTCCCTATTAAATTTGTAACTACTGGTTTGAGTTATGCTGGTTATTCGGGAAGTAATATTGGTGGAGCAATCACTATGGAACATAAAACTGGATCTTCAGAGGATGTGAACGCTGCTGTAGGTTCTTATACAACGGATAGTGTTTATTGTTCATTCCTTTTAAATGTTACCAATTCTGGAGGTACTACTGGTGATTATAATTTAGCATTTGGTGCAACTAGTGGTAGTACTGTAACTGATTTTAAAGGTAGAATATTTTTCAAAGATGGCACAGTAGCTAATACTTTTAATATAGGTATCTCAAAAGCTGGTGCAGCAGCTGCTGCCTCTTTTACCACAGCTAATTATCCATTAGGAACGCCTGTACTTGTTGTATTAAAATACAAAATTGTTTCAGGTACATTGAATGATGTAGCAAGTGCTTTTGTATTTACAAGTGGCGTTCCGACTTCAGAACCAGCAACCCCTACTATAACTGCCAATGATAATGCAACAGGAACTGATATTGGAGCTACTGGAGTAGTTTCTCTGATTTTACGACAAGGAACAGTCGGCGTTGGTGCTTGTACTATTGATGGTATTAGGGTTGCAAATGCATGGTATAATGCTCCTCTACCCGTTTCAATAAAATCTTTCAAAGCATCTTTACTAAATAATTCAGCTTCTTTGATATGGAATACAACCAACGAAAACAATGTTGACGGATTTACCATTGAAAGAAGCAACGATGGCAATACATACACCAATATTGGTTTTGTAGCTGCAAAAAATTCAGCATCTAATTCTTATACTTTCAATGATGTTTTGCAAATTAAAAATGCAACTTACTATCGTTTAAAGATTACTGATAAAGATGGTAGTTTTAAATACAGTTCAGTAATTGTAATGAACGCAAAATCCGGGATTAAATTAGATATTTACCCCAATCCTGCTAGCAATACATTGGTAGTTACTCATCCTAAAGCATCTGTAAATAGTTTAGTGAAAATAATCAATATAGATGGCAAAAATATTTTTGCGCAAAATATGCAAAATGGTGCTACACAAAGCACAATTGATGTGAGTAATTTAATCAAAGGAAATTACTTAGTAGTATTTGAAAATGACGGAGCAAGAAGTGCAATACAATTTGTAAAACAATAATTTGTAATTCATATTTATAAAAAACCCTCTTTTTTTTCGAAGAGGGTTTTTTATTTTATAAATTTTTCAGTTTTGCTATTGTCTCTAAAGGATTTGAAGATTTAAAAACAGTATTCCCTGCCACTAAAACATCTGCTCCTGCCGATAGGATAGATGCAGCATTTTCAAGCGTTACACCACCATCAATTTCAATTAATGTTTGTAATCCTTTGGCATCACACATGCTTCTTAATTGTTTGATTTTTTCAATGGTCTGAGGAATAAATTTTTGTCCGCCAAATCCTGGGTTAACGCTCATCAAACAAACCAAATCAATATCTGCCAGTACATCTTCCAACAGATGCACCGAAGTATGCGGATTGATTGCTACTCCGGCTTTCATTCCCAAATTTTTTATCTGTTGTAAATTCCGGTGCAAGTGGTTGCAAGCTTCAATATGAACGGTAAGAATATCGGCACCTGCATTTTTGAATTGCTCCGCAAATTTTTCAGGCTCTTCAATCATTAAATGTACATCACAAATTTTTGAAGTAGCTTTTCTAAAAAATTCAACAAGCATTGGTCCAAAAGAAATATTCGGTACAAATCTTCCATCCATTATATCTAAATGATACCAATCAGCTTCACTGACGTTCAGCATATCGCAATCCTGTTGCAGTTGTAAAAAGTTCGCACTTAATAATGAAGGAGCAATGATTGGCATACAATTTTATTTAATGAGTTAAGGCTTATAAATCAAAGGTTGTTATAATTTATATAAAAACAAATTTACGAGTTATTGATTGAGTCTTTTTAACGCAATTTCTGCTTCTTTCAAATTCTTATCAAGTGAAAATGCTTTTTGATAATTATTGATAGCTTCCGTTTTATTGTTCATCGCTTCAAAACACTTTGCTTGCCAATAGTAAGCATCAGCATATGCATTGCTGATAGTAGCTGCTAATTGAAATATTTTTAAAGCTTCGTTATAATTCTTAAGGTCATAATAGATAAATCCTTTTTCTAAGTAGGCTACAATGTATGTGTAGCTATTGTTGATGCATTCATCAAACAATGCAAATGCTTTACTGTAATGCATTTTTCTTGCATAATAAACACCTGCAATGAAATTAGCATGAGCATCATATTGTCTGCCTAATTTCATTTGTAAAACATTATTGCATAAAACTAATGCGGTATCATTTTTAGTTTCTGCATAAATATTTGCAAGGGTTAACATTGCATCAGGTGATGCATATACTCTGATAGATCGATGGTAAGAAATTATTGCCCCTGAAGTGTCTTTTGAATGTTCCTGTATTTGACCTTTAGTAAGCCAAAATTGTGCATTCAGGCTGTCTTTAGAAATGAGTTGATTTATTTGGTTCATCGCTTCTAAATAATATCCTGCACTATCTAAACTATTGACTAATGTATATTGAAGGTTAACATTTTCAGGGTTTGCAAGAACCTCCTTTTGGAGTGTTTTTATATATTTTGAAGTGATCGTTGTATTCTCTGTATTATTTTGATTAGAACAAGAAAAGACAAATAAAATAGAGGCAAATATTAAAAAATGATTTCTTATCATGAAGCAAAAATATGGCAGCAATTCAATCGTTTTCTATTTTCTGATATTTTATAACTTAACTAACAATATTTTTGTAAATATTTTAAACACTATGAAATCTTTTGTATTATTTATTGCTATTAGTATTCATTCAGTTGCATTTGCACAACTTATTATTGCAGATTCAACACAGTATTATGGAGAGAAACATTTTAAAAATATACAACAATTAACCTTTGGTGGTGATAATGCCGAAGCATATTTCAGTTTTGATGGAAAGCACATTATTTTTCAAAGAACGAACTCTAAGGATGGAATTTATTGTGATCAAATGTTTGTTGGAAAAGTACCAAAGCAAAGAGAAAAATTTATTTATAATTTAGTAAGTACAGGCAAAGGCAGAACTACTTGTGGAGCAATTTTAAAAGATGGTAAACATATCATTTATGCATCTACGCACATTGGTGCAGATACTTGTCCGCCTACACCAGACAGAAAAAAATATGGCAATAAATATATTTGGCCTTTGTATAATACCTATGATATTTTTATGGCTGATATCAATGGAAAAAACATTCAACAACTAACATACGAAAAAGGCTATGATGCAGAAGGAACAATTTCTCCTGATGGAAAAACAATGGTATTTACTTCAACAAGAGATGGAGATATTGATCTTTATTTAATGGATTTAAAAACAAAGAAAGTAAACAGAATAACACAATCATTGGGTTATGACGGTGGTGCTTGTTTTAGTCCTGATGGAAAAAAAATTGTTTGGCGTGCAAGCAGACCAATTACTGAATCTGCAATAAAAGAGTACAACGATTTATTAGCTGAAGATTTGGTTGCACCAACTAATATGGAGGTTTGGGTTGCAGATGCAGATGGAAAAAATCCGCATCAAGTTACTAAATATGGTCAGGCAAATTGGGCACCTTCATTTATGCCCGATAGTAAACGTATCATTTTTGCAAGCAATCATGAATACAAAAGAGGCTATCCTTTTAATTTATATACCATCAATTTAGATGGGACAAATCTTCAAAAAATAAGCAGGGATAAGGGTTTTGATGCTTTCCCAATGTTTAGTCTTGATGGCAAAAAAATAATATTTTGCAGTAATAGAAATAATGGTGGTACAAGAGATACCAACGTGTTTATTGCAGATTGGGTTGAATAGCCATTACTATCAAATTAATAAACTTTAAATCAAATTAGTAAAATTCACCTTTCCAAATTAGATTTGTACAAACTATAATAATATGAATACAGGATTATTGCATTTACACAATTTACTTCGCTGGGTAATTATCATTTTGTTATTGATAACAATATTTCAATCTTTTAGTAAGAAGCAGGGACTAGTAAAATCAAGTTTATACTTACTTATTGCGGCTCATATAACATTGGTAATTGGATTGTATCAGTGGTATTTTAGTGTAAATGTTGGATTAAAAGGGTTCTTAGAAAGAATGGGAAGTATTGGTGCAATAATGAAAGATGGCTTTGCAAGATTTTGGGTAGTAGAACATTTTTTAGGAATGGTAATTGCAATTCTTCTAATCACAATAGCCAGAGGCAAAGCAAAAAAATTAAATTACGGGGCAGCAGGTTGGTTGTATTTAATTGCTTTTATTATAATCATGGTTTCAATTCCATGGCCTTTTCGTTTGGGTATTGGTCGTCCTATTTTTCCAGGAGTACATTAATATTTTTCAATTTTTTAGTTGATAAAATAACTTTTTAAAATTGAAGTATTGATTGCAACTTGTTTTGTTCTTTTTATATTTTTTAAACCAATTTCAATAAAATGGTTTGATATTACTTTTGATTGCACAAGATTTGAAAATATTTTTTAGCCTGAAATGCTTGATTTTGGTAGTTTTTTTAATCATTTTGAGAATATTTTGCGTGTTTGAAAAAAAAATTATTCAAGAATTTTGTTCGTATTAGTTTTCCTCTACCTTTGCAATCCCGAAAAAAGCGGAGTTCTTTGTTAAAATTATAAGCCGAGGTAGCTCAGTTGGTAGAGCAGCTGATTTGTAATCAGCAGGTCGTGGGTTCGACTCCCTTCCTCGGCTCATTTTAATTTAGGGTAGTTGGCCGAGTGGTTAAAGGCGACAGACTGTAAATCTGTTCACTCACGTGTACGGAGGTTCGAATCCTTCACTGCCCACAGTTCTTTTTTTATTTTATTGAATGAAATAATGTTACATCGTAAATGATGTTTCATCTAGGAATTTAAAAATGAATGATTAGTAGCGGAAGTAGCTCATTTGGTAGAGCGGTAGCCTTCCAAGCTTCAGGTGGCCGGTTCGAGCCCGGTCTCCCGCTC
>CANGTN010000008.1 GCA_947456805.1 Chitinophagaceae bacterium
ACTTGGATAATAAACAATATTATGAATGTCTGCATGAACATTTGGAAGCCCTGAGCAACCATTTGCCCATTGTGTAATTTGTTGCCAGTTAGCAGCACCGTCTGTAGACTTTAAGATATCAATACCGCCTATCAATAAGTTGTTGGAGTTGTTGGGATCAACAGCAGCAATTAAATCGTACCAACATTGACTACGTGTAAAATCTGTTTTGGTTATTCCCTGATCACACCATGAGGGCAATGTCATGTTTGTCCAGTTTGTTCCACCATCTGTACTTTTCATGATTGCTCCTATTATACTAGAAGCTGCCTTTTGACACAAAGCATAAATAGTATTGTTATCATTTGGCGACAAAGCAACTTCTATTCTGCGCCATGTTGAACTTCCGCTAATAGCCGGCGGGGTTATTTCTGTCCAGGTTCCAACCGTTCCAACATTTGCGCCATTAGCGGCTATGGTTGACTTGTATAATTTACCTCTATATGCCTCTGTATCTCCACTAAGACCAGTTGAGGCGTAAATATCTCCATTAGCTGATATTTCTAAATCGGCTGCAAACAAATCTCTGGGAGTAGAACAATCAGCTCCAGTTGTGCCTAACACACGTGACCAAGTAACACCTCCGTCTCCACTTCGCTGAATACCTCCACCATTATTACAAAAACGACTTCTTGTTGTTGCGAATACAATACCACTATTGGTAATCACAATATCTTGAACAAAATGAAAGTTGGCTGTATTGGTTGTAGCGGTAAGTAAGTTCCAGGTTAATCCGCCATCTACACTTTTATAAATACCATTGCCCATAATCGCATCAGAATTAAACCAACCCTCTCCTGTTCCGGCATACATCACATTCAAATTACTTGGGTCCTGTGCCATCGCCGTTATGGCAATGTTTGGCAAGTCTGGAGTAATTAATGTCCACAAATAATTTGCAGATTTAAAATTGGTACATTTCCAAATACCACCTCCTACTCCTGCAGTAAAAACAGTATTTCCTGTTGCATCTCTTCTGTCTATAAAAACAGCTCTGGTTCTGCCACCTACATTATTAGGTCCACGTTCTGTCCATGCAAGTGCATTCGTATTTGTTGTTCGAGACGCAATTAAACTTTTGGTATATTCCTGTGCAATAGCTAACCTTTCATAAGGCACATAACCCAATGCAAGGTCTTTGGTCATTTCAAAATTTTGTTTCAGCCAGCCACCCGGAGCTTCTTCTTCAGCCTCTTCATTTTCATTTTGAGAAAAATCCTGGTTTTCTTTTTCGTTAGAATGATTGCTTTTACAAGCACTGAAGAGTAATGTTGTAGCAATTAAGGAAGCAGTAAATAAATATTTCATTTTGTGATTTTGATTAGTCAGCAATCATTCCCATTTACTTAAAAATAATTGGATATTTCATAGATTATCTAAAAGACAATTCCAACATATTTGAAACGTAAAATTATAGTTTTATTTGAATTTATCTTGCCAAAGTCAAATTTTTTATTTTTAATATTTGGGGATATAAGCCAATGATAATTTGTTCTCTTCAACTTTCTCAAGATAGTATTACTTTTACCAACTCTTAAAAATAGAAGTGAAGTGACTGACATTATACAATTATTACCCGATAATATAGCCAATCAAATTGCAGCAGGTGAGGTAATACAACGCCCATCCAGCGCAGTAAAAGAACTTTTGGAAAATGCTGTTGATGCGAGTGCTACAGAAATAAAATTAATCATTACAGATTCGGGTAAAGCCTCCGTTACAGTTATTGATAATGGCAAAGGCATGAGTGAAACTGATGCGAGAATGGCTTTTGAACGACATGCTACCAGTAAAATCAGCAATATTGAAGACCTATTTAGAATCAAAACAATGGGTTTCAGAGGAGAAGCATTGGCAAGTATTGCGGCTGTTGCACAAGTTGAATTAAAAACAAAACAAAGCACAGAAACCTTAGGTACTTTTATTGAAATAGAAAATAGCCGTGTACTGAAGCAAGAAGCTTGTGCCGCACCGAATGGTACAAGCATCAGCATGAAAAATTTATTTTTTAATGTCCCGGCAAGAAGAAATTTTTTGAAGAGCAACGCTGCCGAGATGCGCCATATTGTTGATGAATTTATCAGAGTGGCAATGGCTTTTCCCGAAATCTTTTTTTCATTGACTAGCAACGGACAACAAGTTTTTCATTTTGAAGCAGGAACACTTAAACAACGTGTAGTTCAAGTATTAGGAGCACCTTATAATGCTAAATTGGTAACAGTAAAAGAGCAAACTGATTACATGAATGTACAAGGTTTTGTAGGCAAACCTGAAACTGCTAAAAAAACCCGAGGTGACCAATATTTTTTTGTAAACAACAGATTTATCAAAAGTGCATATTTAAATCATGCAGTAAACAGTGCTTTTGAAAATATGATTCCAAAAGATAGTTATCCTACTTATGTACTTTACATAGACTTAGACCCAGGTGTATTGGATATTAATGTGCACCCAACCAAACAAGAAATAAAATTTGAGGATGAAAAAATTGTTTACGCATTTATTCAAGCAGCTGTAAAACATGCGCTTGCTCAGTTTAGCATTGCTCCCAGTTTAGATTTTACCCTCAATGCAGATATTCAAAGTCTTGAAGCTATTTCAAAACCATTTACACATCAAAACCAGGAAGCTGCAACCGGCAGTAGTTTATATAAAACATTTACGAATAAACACCAAGCTCATATCATAGAGCCAAATGAAAATAGTGAATTGAGACATTGGAGAGATTTTTTTGTAAAAAAAGAAACGGATGTGAGTTACGAACAGCAACCGTTGAACTCGGATTTGGGTGCACAAAAAACGTCAATATCGGTGTACGATTTTCATCACCAAACCTATATACAATTACATAATACATATATTTTATCGGCTAGTAATAATGGATTTATTTTAGTTCATCAACAACATGCACATGAACGTATTTTGTACGAAAAATACAATATTGCTTTTCATAGTCAAATACATACCACACAAAAAAGTTTGTTCCCCATTACTTTAGAATTAGCAGTACCAGATGCTATTTTGCTGGAAGACTTGTTACCCGAAATAATTGCATTGGGATATGCCATAGAACCCTTTGGCACCAATACTTTCGTAATACAAGGCACCCCGGCAGATGTTGCTCCGGGCAATGAAAAACACAGCATTGAATTATTGCTTGAGCAGTTTAAACATTTCAGTAGCGATATCAAATTTGGCAAACGAGAAAAATTAATTCGTTGCATCAGCAGACAACATGCCATAAAAGCCGGACAAGCATTGCAACAAAAAGAAATGCAAACTTTATTGGAACAATTATTTGCGTGCACCACGCCCAATACTACGCCAAGCGGCAGTCCAACTTTTCTTGAATTTAAAGAGGATTATCTGGATAAAATGTTTGGGAAATAAATCATTATTTATTTACAAGAAACGAACCATCTTTGGTAGTTATACATTTTAAAATTAATTATAACTAACTTAGCTATTCATAAATTGTGCCTATGCAATTTGAACGAAAACAATTATCCAATCAGGAATTACTATCTATTTATAAAGCCCTTGTATTACCCAGATTAATTGAAGAAAAAATGCTTGTCTTACTTCGTCAGGGGAAAATCAGCAAATGGTTTAGTGGTATCGGTCAGGAAGCAATTTCTGTTGGTACAACATTGGCATTAGCGGAAGATGAGTGGTTGATGCCGTTGCACAGAAACCTTGGTGTTTTTACCACAAGAAAAATACCATTGGAAAAATTATTTAAACAGTGGGAAGGCAATAAAGACGGCTACAGCAAAGGCAGGGAAAGAAGTTTTCATTTTGGTAGTAAAGCACATCATATCTGTGGAATGATTTCGCACCTTGGACCACAACTGGCAATTGCAGATGGCGTTGCATTGGCTTATCAATTGAGACAAGAAAATAAAGTAGCTGTTGCATTTACCGGTGATGGCGGTACAAGTGAAGGCGATTTTCATGAAGCGCTGAATGTGGCTGCTGTATGGGGTTTGCCGGTAATTTTTATAATTGAAAATAATGGATACGGATTAAGTACACCCACCAATGAACAATATCGTTGCAAAGATTTGATTGATAAAGCAAAGGGTTATGGAATGGAAGGTGTACAAATAGACGGCAACAACGTGCTCGCTGTTTATGACACCATCAAAGGCGTTAGAGATTATTGCATACGTGAACAAAAGCCTTATTTAATTGAATGTATGACCTTTAGAATGCGAGGACATGAAGAAGCAAGTGGCGTAAAATATGTTCCCAAAGATTTATTGGAAGAATGGGCGATCAAAGACCCAATCAGTAATTATGAAAATTATTTGTTAGCAGAAAAAATACTTTCAAAAAGTGCGATTGAAGGAATTAAAAAAGAAATCAAACAATACATTGAATCGGAACTAAACAAAGCTTACGAAAGTGAAAAATTGATACCAAATACTGCAGAAGAAATTGCAGATGTGTATGCGCCAAAAACCAACAATAATGATTTGTTGATTGAATCGAGTCAACAATTAAATGCAGGTGGGCAATGGATTGCAGCAGTTGGAACTTCAAAAGAAATTCGTTTTGTAGATGCCATACAACAAGCATTGTGGCAAAGTATGGAACAACATCCGCAACTGATTTTAATGGGACAAGACATCGCCGAATATGGCGGTGCTTTTAAAATTACAGAAGGCTTTGTAACACAATTTGGGAAACACAGGGTTCGGAATACCCCATTATGCGAAAGCGCAATTGTAGGAACCGCACTGGGCTTGAGTTTAGAAGGGTTTAAAAGTATGATGGAAATGCAGTTTTCCGATTTTGCAACCGTTGGTTTTAATCAGATTGTAAACAACCTTGCCAAAATATATTATCGCTGGCAACAAAATGCCGATGTAGTGATTCGTATGCCATGCGGAGCAGGTGTGGGGGCAGGACCTTTTCATAGCCAAACAAATGAAGCATGGTTTACAAAAGTACCCGGACTAAAAGTAGTTTATCCCAGTACACCACAAGATGCAAAAGGTTTGTTGATTGCAGCTATCAATGACCCAAATCCAGTAATCTATTTTGAACACAAAGCATTGTACAGAAGTATTGTTGGTTCCGTGCCCGAAGCATATTATGAAATTGAAATTGGCAAAGCAAAATTAGTACAAGCTGGAACAGATATTACCATTATTACTTACGGAGCAGGAGTACACTGGGCTTTGGAATACCAACAACAACTTAAAAACGTTTCTTTACATATCCTTGACCTTAGAACCTTGTTGCCATTGGACTACAGCGCAATACAAAAAGCTGTATCAGTTACAGGAAAAGTTTTAATCCTGCACGAAGATTCTATGTTTGGAGGATTGGGTGGAGAAATTAGTGCATGGATAAGTGAACATTGTTTTGAAAGCCTTGATGCTCCTATTTTGCGTTGTGCAAGTATAGATACACCAATACCCTTTAATATAGATTTGGAACAAAATTATTTAGCAAAAACTAGATTGGGTGAGTGTATTGAAAGTTTGATGAGTTATTGAAATTGAGAGGTTATAAAAGACGGGAACTTAGGATAAATCAAGATAGTTTTACAAAATGAGAAGTCTAAAATTACAGAAAGATGTGGGTTAGATGACAGATGATAGAAAATGGATAAAGCATTTTGGAATTCTTAATCCTTTACAGCAATGACGTTGAACTTTTTAAAATTCTAGAACCAATTAAACTCAGTTTTCTTTTCACAGTATCTCTGTGGTTTGGTTGGTATGTGTATCAAAACTCTGCGATGAAAAATGATTGAAGCAGAATAGCAAAAAACAATCTCATAAGGTATTCATTAAGTGATTAACAATTTATTTATTTACAAAATAAAGTATGGGCTCATACTATTTTAAGCTGTTCTATTTTTTTATTCATTATATAAAACCATAATGGTGGTATCAGGCTTAATATCATCATACCCGGATAGCCTGTAGGCATTTGAGGGGCTTCATCACTGTGTCTTAAAACTTGGTATTTTCTAGAAGCTAAATAATGGTGATCGCTGTGTCGGCTTAATTCAAACAACATCAATCTTCCAATAACATGATTACTGTTCCAACTGTGTTGTGGTAATGTTCGTTCATATTTACCGGCAGCTATTTCTTTGCGGCTTAAGCCATAATGTTCAATGTAGTTCACAGTTTCAAGCAATGCAATTCCAATTGCTGCAGCTGCTAAAAAATAGAAGGTTATAGTTGAACCAAATATAAAATAAATTGCAATGATAGAACTTATTTGTATCAATTGATACAGCAACATTTCATTATAGAAACTAAAGATAGAATAACCCTTTTTTTTCACATCTTGATTTGCAATTTTCCAAGCACCGATATAACTAAAAATTATTGTTCTGAAATAAAAGAAATAAATTACTTCTCCTTTTCTGGCGCTGTTTGGGTCGTCTTTTGTTGCCACATTTTTATGATGTCCTTTATTGTGCTCTATAAAAAAATGCATGTACAAAGAAGACAACAAAGATGCTTTTGCTAAAAATTGTTCAAGCTTATTTTTTCTGTGACCTAATTCGTGACCTACATTAATTCCGAATGTGCCACAAAGCAACCCCATTGTGAATATGCGTGCTGCAATATCAGTATTACTAAGTTCAACTTCTTTCATACTTTGTAAGTAAAAAAACATTGTAGGAAATTGAAGCAGGACAATCAGGTACAAAATGTAATCATATAGCTTGTTATTCTTTGCAACTGCTTCCTCTTCGGCAGCCAGATTTTTTTCATTGGGTTGCATAAACAATTCAATCATTGGAATAAAAATCCATGCATACAATAATGCCGACCAACTTAATATTCCTGTGTGTGTAAATGCGACATATGCTAATACATACACAATTAACGGAGATAAATATTTGAATGGCTTTGTCATTGTTTGCACAAGCTAGTGATAAAAATGAAAAATTGCTATTGCAGCACTAGTTTATTTATCAAAACTTCTTAATATTTTAAATTTCATCGATCCTCTTTCTCCGGGTACAACTCTGTATTGTATTGTTCTGTATTGTCCGGTACGTTGGTTATTGGTACTGTCTGCTGTGTTGTAAATAGGAAAACGACGTAGCAATGTTCCTTGAAATAATGAAAATTCATCGTACCCGTTATAGCCAATTTTTAATTTAAAGTCGTCTGTAATATCTGGGAATAGAATTGGACTTAAGCCTTCATTTTTTTCTGAGCTTAAACCAATAACAGAACCTTTCAGATTGTCATCAACAATATACAAAACAGCATCGGGAAATCCATCGTTATTAAAATCTTCCAATTCGCATTTGTTGATTCGACCTTTAATTTCAAATTCAACATCCCTTGCAGTATTTTCAAAACCAATAGGAGCAATCATCAAATTATTTTTATCAGCATTTTTATTGCTGCACCTGATTCTATAACCTGCTTTATTCAGTTTCATAGTAGTATCAAACTTCACAGCCTTTTGTGCAAAGGCATCAGAAATACATACCATACAAACGAAGATTAAAACGATTTTTTTCATGACCGGAAATTACATATTTCTTCTGTATTGACCACCAACTTCGTATAATGCGTTGGTGATTTGTCCCAAACTGCAATATTTAACAGTTTCCATCAACTCGGCAAATAAGTTTTCATGATTGATAGCAACTTGTTTCAAGCGATACAATCTTTCGGTAGCTACATCCTTGTTTCTTTCCTGAAATGCTTTTAGATTTTGAATCTGTTGTTCTTTTTCTTCACTCGTACTGCGAATAACTTCGGTAGGAGTAATTGTAGGACTGCCATTTTTATTCAGAAAAGTATTTACACCAATCAATGGTAGTTCGCCAGTATGTTTTTGCATTTCATACACCATGCTTTCTTCCTGAATTTTATTGCGCTGATACATTCTTTCCATTGCCCCAAGAACACCACCACGATCGGTGATTCTGTCAAATTCATTTAACACCGCCTCTTCTACCAATTTTGTTAATTCTTCAATTGCAAAACTTCCCTGAATAAAATTTTCTGTTTTTGCAGTTCCCAGTTCTCTATTAATAATCAGTTGAATTGCCATTGCACGCCTTACACTTTCTTCGGTTGGTGTGGTGATTGCTTCGTCATAAGCATTAGTGTGTAAGCTATTGCAGTTGTCGTATATCGCATACAAAGCTTGTAATGTAGTTCTGATATCATTGAAATCAATCTCTTGCGCATGCAAACTTCTGCCCGAAGTTTGAATGTGGTATTTTAATTTCTGAGATCGGTCATTGCCTTTGTATTTGTACTTCATTGCCTTTGCCCAAATTCTTCTTGCAACTCTACCTATTACACTGTATTCAGGGTCCATTCCATTACTGAAAAAGAAAGAAAGATTAGGTGCAAAATCATCAATATGCATGCCACGGCTCAAATAATATTCTACATAAGTAAATCCATTTGCCAAAGTAAATGCAAGCTGTGTAATAGGATTGGCACCTGCTTCAGCAATGTGGTATCCACTGATACTCACGCTGTAAAAATTTCTTACTTTATTATCAATAAAATATTCCTGCACATCACCCATTAATTTCAATGCAAATTCAGTTGAAAAAATACAAGTATTTTGAGCTTGATCTTCTTTTAAAATATCTGCCTGTACAGTTCCTCGTACATTTTGAAGCGCAGCTTCTTTGCAAGCTTCATAAACTTCTTTTGGTAAAACTTCGTCTCCGCTCAATCCCAATAATTGCAACCCTAATCCATTATTACCTTCTGGAAGTTGATTGGGGGAAGAGGTGTTGTTGTAAGCAGGTTGTTTTATTGATGCGTATTTTTTTGCACTTATTTTTTTTACTTCTTCCCACAAACCAAGTTCTTCTATTTTCTTTTCACATTGTTGATCAATGGCAGCATTCATAAAGAATGCTAATAGCATTGCAGCAGGACCATTGATTGTCATGCTAACACTTGTATTCGCAGCACACAAATCAAATCCGCTGTATAATTTTTTTGCATCATCAACTGTAGCAATACTTACACCGCTATTACCAACTTTGCCATAAATATCCGGGCGATAATCGGGATCTTCTCCGTACAAGGTTACGCTGTCAAATGCAGTAGACAAGCGCTTTGCAGGCTGACCTAATGATACATAATGAAATCTTTTGTTGGTACGTTCGGGTCCGCCTTCACCGGCAAACATTCTAGTTGGATCTTCGCCTATTCTTTTTAATTCAAATACGCCGGATGTATAAGGGAATTCACCAGGTACATTTTCTTGTAGTTGCCAATGTAAAATATCACCCCAGTCTTTATATTTTGGTAAAACAACTTTCGGTATTTTAGAACCACTTAAAGATTTGGTTACAAGTGATTGCTGAATGGTTTTATTACGAACCTGGTATTCAAAAGAATCTTTGCTGTATTTTTCCTGAATATTTTTCCAGTTGTTCAATAATTTTTTACATTCGGGATGTAATGAACTTTCGTAACGCTCTTGCAGCGATTGTATTTCAGGCAATGCACTCATTTCTTTATCACCCATCACTCCATTAATTTGGTATAACTTTGAAGCAATCTTTGATTGTTCAAGTGCCCACACATCATAGTTTCTATTTACATCAGCAATTTCAGATAAATATCTTACTCTTTTCGAAGGGATGATTTGTGCTTTGGTAACAACTTCATTATTGTTTTTTTCAACAAAAGTATTTGCAGCAAAAACAACATTTGTTTTTTGCTCAACTGCAAGCATAATTTTTCTAAAAAGTTCATTGATACCTGCATCATTAAACTGAGCAGCAATCGTTCCTACAATTGGTAATGTTTCGTCTTTTGCATCCCAAAGTTGATGACTGCGTTTGTATTGTTTTCGTACATCATGCAACGCATCTAATGCCCCCGCTTTGTCAAACTTATTGATACATACAACATCTGCATAATCAAGCATATTGATTTTTTCCAGTTGCGAAGCTGCGCCATATTCGGGCGTCATCACATACATGCTGATGCTACAAAAATCTAAAATGCTGGCATCGCTTTGTCCTACACCTGCACTTTCTAAAATAATAAAATCAAAATTTTCTGCTTTGCAAATGTCAATCGCATCTTGTACATAAGCACTCAAAGCAGTATTATCTTCTCTTGTTGCAAGGCTTCTCATATAAGCTCTCGGATGAGAAATCGCATTCATTCTAATACGGTCACCTAATAATGCACCACCTGTTTTTTTCTTACTTGGATCAACCGAAATAACTGCAATTGTTTGATCAGAAAACGTATGCAAAAATCTTCTTACAATTTCATCTGTAACAGAACTCTTTCCTGCTCCCCCTGTTCCGGTAATTCCAAGAACAGGAATTGTTGATTCTATTTTCTTTTTTGTTGTATTAATTCCATTTTCTGCGTTTGTAATTTTTCTGGCAATTTTTCTTACCTCTTTTACTTCACCTAATGTCATAGGTGAAGTAAAATTTTCATTTTCATTCAATGGAAAATCACATTGCTGAATTACTTCTTCAATCATGCCTTCCAAACCCAACTGTCTGCCATCATCGGGAGAGTAAATTTTGTTAATGCCGTAATTGTGTAATTCATCAATTTCCTCAGGTAGAATCGTTCCTCCGCCTCCACCAAAAATTTTAATATGGTCACATCCATTTTGAACGAGCAAATCTTTCATGTACTTAAAAAATTCTACATGCCCACCCTGATAAGATGTGATTGCAATTCCTTGAACATCTTCTTCAATAGCACATTCTACAATTTCATGTACACTGCGGTTGTGACCAAGATGAATAATTTCGGCTCCTTTGCTTTGCATAATTCTGCGCATAATATTAATAGCAGCATCATGCCCGTCAAATAAACTTGCAGCCGTTACAATTCTAACTTTATGTTGAGGAGTATAGCTCATAATTGTTGTAAATAATAAGCAGCAAAATTAAGTGTTTGAGTTTAGAAGTTAACAGATGTTAGTTTTTTCTATTTACTTGACCAATGCATTGAAAAAAGTATCTTTATTTTTCAGCAAAAAATTGATACATGTCATTCGAGGTAAAGGTGCTTTCAAATCAGCAATATCCTATTGTATATTTAATAGATCATTTAAATAATTGCGAAGCAGAAATTTATTCATTTGGTGCTTTGCTGAATTCGTTCAATGTTGCAGTCCAGCATCATCCATATAATATTATTGATGGGTTTGAATCTGTTGAAGATGCTGTAAAGAATATCAATACAGCATTTAAAAGTGCAAAACTTAGTCCGTTCGCTTGTAGAATGAATCATGGAAAATATCAGTTGAATGGACAAACTTACCAGGTAGAAAAATTTTATTTGCCACCGCATGCCATTCATGGAATCATTTATGATGCGGTGTTTTCAATTGTTTCAACAAATTCCGACGAAAAAAAAGCGGAAGTAGTATTGCGATATCAATATAATGGTAGCGATATAGGTTATCCATTTGCATATACAATAGAAATAACATGGAGGCTTGAAAAAAATCAGCAATTAAGTGTTACTACCAAAGTAAACCATAACAACAACAATACAATTCCTTTTGCAGATGGCTGGCATCCTTATTTTAATTTGGGAAAAGATGGCATAGATCATTGCACCATACAATTCAGCAGCCAACAAATGGTTCAGTTTGATGACACCTTAATTCCAACAGGTTTTATTAATGAAGACCTTCGATTTGAAAATGAAATATCATTAAAAGATGTACAATTGGATAATTGTTTTTTATTAAATGATAAGGGAATAGCAAATTGTATTTTGAAAAACAAACAGCTTCAACTTACAATTACACCCGATACTACTTATCCGTATTTACAAATTTATACCCCACCTCACCGGCAAAGTATTGCCATAGAAAATTTGAGTGCTGCACCCGATGCATTTAATAATAAACTAGGTTTAGTAATGATAGAACCAAATAAAGATTATCTTTTTTCAACTTCATACCAAGTAAAAAAGTTGTAGCAGTTAAATAAAAGCAATTGCACTGATTTCTACATTCACACCTTTCGGTAAACCCTTTACAGCAACAGTTTCTCTTGCTGGATAATCTCCTGTGAAATAACTTCCGTAAACCTCATTTACTGCAGCAAACAAACTCATATCACTTAAAAAAATAGTTGTCTTTACAATATTTTCAAGCCCAACATTTGCAGCACTTAAAACCGCTTTTAAGTTTTCCATTACTTGTTTGGTTTCATCCTGAATGTTATCCATCACAAGTTCATTTGTAACAGGATTAATAGAAATTTGTCCGCTGACAAAAAGTAAATTTCCGGTTTGTATGGCTTGACTATAAGGTCCGATTGCTGCAGGAGCAGCTTTTGTATGAATTGTTTTTTTACTCATCATTTACAATTTTAGTCTGGCAAATAACTACTTTTTCATCAATCAACCAACTTACATTTGCAATTCATTGATATTAAATGAAAATTGCAATACGCTGTAACGAATTACAACAACAAGAATGGTTATCTAAGCCACACAATGATTTGGTGGAATATCATTTTTTTACCGAAGACGCATTTGCTTTTTTTAAAGTTGAAGCAGATGTGTATTTTGATTTGATTTTTGATGATGCTAATGCTTTAAATCAAATAAAAAACAAACTTGTTTTTGTAAATGAAGTCGTTGCTACTTGTTCATCTTTTACCAATCCATTCATTAGAATCAATGCCTGCAATGGGTTTTTAAAAAGAGAAATAATAGAACTGGCTGCAAATAAAAAACAGTATTCAATAGTTGAAGAAATAATGAAAACCTTGGGTTGGAAATATCAAATTGTAGCAGATGAGCCCGGTATGATTGCACCAAGAATAATTGCAATGATTATTAATGAAGCCTATTTTGGATTGGAAGACAATATCAGCACAAAAGAAGAAATTGATATAGCCATGAAATTGGGAACGAACTACCCATATGGTCCTTTTGAATGGAGCGAAAAAATTGGGTTAAAAAAAATCTATCAATTATTACATGTTTTGAGCAGTCAAGATTCCCGATATACACCAAGTACTTTACTTAAAGAAACCGCATTAACAGAATAAATTTTATTTTTTGCCACTTATATTAAACATAGATACCGCAACCGAAAATGCCAGTGTTTGCTTAAGCAATAATGGAATTATTTTGGCTTCTGCAGAAAGTACCGAACAAAAAAACCATGCATCGTTTGTGCAGATTGCCATTGAACAAATTACAGCAAGCGCTCAAATTACATTAAGTCAACTTGATGCTATTGCAGTAACAAATGGGCCTGGAAGTTATACAGGGTTAAGGGTTGGTTTGTCATCTGCCAAAGGTTTATGTTATGCATTGGAGAAGCCTTTGATACTATTGCACACATTAGAAGTCATTGCTACTAAAATAATTACAACAGTAAACAGTAGTTCAACTTTTAAGGAATCAACTTTTTTAGTCTGTCCAATGATTGATGCAAGAAGAATGGAAGTATTTATGGCTTTATACGATAAACAACTGAATATAATTATAGAACCTGCAGCTCTCATATTATCTGAAGAAAGTTTTAAAGATGAGTTAGCGAACAATCCAATTTTTTTTGGAGGAAATGGCAGTAATAAATTAGAAGAAATTTTACATCAACCAAATGCGAGATTTATTAATGTAAGTTATTCTGCCACAGATATGATTGGCTTATCTGAAAAGGCATATATTCTCAACCAATTTGCCAATCTTGCATACTCAGAGCCATATTACTTAAAAGAGTTTTATGTTCCACCCTCGAAAAATATTTACAAATAATTTTTTTTTTGATAGTATTTGACTTTTTTTCTTAAATTTACATCGTAAACCCCGAAGTTTTATAACCCTAAATGAAAAAAAATGAGCCAAACTTCAATTGTGTTAGGTAGCGGAAAGCAGCAAATAAAAGTTGATTATTTGCGTTCAAAAAAGGCAGCATTAATTTTAAGAGCTGTAAACCACAAGTTACGTCAACAGATGATTAAGCTAATTGACGAAAAGCAAAAAATTGTTGTAACTGAGATTTATGTAAAATTAAAACTAGAACAATCTGTTGCATCTCAACATTTAGCTATTCTTCGCAGAGCCGGAATTGTAACAACTCAGCGTGATGGTAAATTTATCTACTATAGTGTAAATTACCCTCGAGTGCAAGAAGTAGTTGATTTTGTAGAACAATTATTAGGTAAATAAATTTTCATTAGAAGTTTATGCTGGAATTTTTTGAGCATAAACTTCTAATGCTTCTTGTGTAAGTACAAAAATTTGTTTCTTGTAGTATATTGTTTTTATACAATTTTTCAGATTGATATTTGTTTTGTTGCTTATCAGCATCAATTTTTTTGGTTCAGAAAAAAAAATCGACTCTTCATTTCTTCCCATCAATATTTTATTGATTACCTGCACATCTTTCCAATTGGTAAAACCATGTTTGCTTTTTAGTGCGCCATAATAATCAAATATATACCAGCCTGTTATTGATGCATACATATATAACATTCCATCTGAATCTATTATTTTTTCTGGGTTTAAAAAGTCTTCAAACAACAGCCTGAAATCAGCAGTTTTTAATATTACCTTACCATTGTCATCTATCTTTTTCAGCGTAGCATCAATTTCATCAAACACCCAAATATTATTGTCATAACTTGTTGCAATTGCTTTTGCCTGTAAAATATTTTGCTTTCTTAAATCAATGCTGTTGCGAATATTTAAAAATCTATCTAATGTAATAATTGTATTAAAATCTTTGTAATACACTAATAATTTCAGTGGGTTAGATACATCTATAGAAAATATTTTTCCAAATCTTTTGGTGTCATTAAATACACCAATACTGTCGTATTGTGGATTTATTTTTTTTATCTGATTGTTGTTATTGATTAAAAAAATATTACCAAGATTATCCATTGAAAAGTCTGAAAATGAACCTTGAATTTTATGAATCAATTGAAATTGAAGTGTTGTGTCCGATGCATTCACTTGAAAAATTTGCAACGACAAAACAATTAGCAATATAAATTTTATTTTTCCCATTGGTAAAGTTCAACTGTATTTCCATTATATGAAGCGTAAGTAAAATTTTTAATCCAATCTCCTAAATTGATGTAACTACTTTTTTCATTCAATTTAAAAACAATTGGATAATGCCTATGACCAAAAATGAAAAAGTCGTAATGATTTTGTTGTAATGTAGTTCTACAAAATTGTATCAGCCATTCTTTATCTTCTCCTAAAAAATGTTCATCGCTTGTTCCTGTTTTTTCCCTGCTTTTGCTACTAAAATAATTTGCCAATCCAATACCAATATTGGGATGTATCAAACCAAATAACCATTGGCAAGTTTTATTTCTGAATATTTTTTTTATGAATTTATAGCCTTCATCACCCGGACCTAAACCATCACCATGACCAATAAAAAATGATTTCCCATTTCGTTCAAAAACCTCAGGAGCCTGATACACTTTAATATTAAGTTCCTGTTCAAAATAACCACTCATCCACATATCATGATTGCCAATAAAAAAATGAATGGGTATGCCTGCATCCGTAAGTTCTGCAAGTTTACCCAACAATCTTGTATAACCTTTGGGGACTGCTTTTTTATATTCAAACCAAAAATCAAACATGTCACCCACAATAAAAATTTCAGATGCTTTGTCCTTAATAGTTTCCAGAAAAGAAACTACTTTTTTCTCCCGAATTAAACTGGCGTCATAATTGGGAGCTCCCAAATGAAAATCGGATAGAAAGTAAATTTGTTTTTCTATAGCTGCTTCCATTGGCATTATTTATTTTGCTGTTGTTGCATAAATTCAAGTACATCGCCGCTTTCAATCAATTCTTTCCCCTCCACTTCTCCTACAAACCAATAAATCCAAGCTTCTTGAATTTGCTCGTTTTCAAAATTTACGATTGTCTTTTCTCTTTTAAACATTGGTGTTTCTTCTGTATTGTCTACTCCTTCATAATCATCTAACTGTGCAATTGCAAAACTAAATTCATCCTTGTTTTTAATTTGATACAATTCTCCTTTTATAAAGTGAATACTTGCACAGGGTTTTGCAACTGGATATGTTCCCATATTGTACAACAATCCTTTTACTTTTCCTTCGGAAATAAATGAAAAATATTTACTGATATAGTCATAAGCCGGACTTTTAAAGCCACTTCGTAAAGATCCATATACAAATAGGTAATAAACTTGTTGCATGTTGCTAAGGTAAGACTGAAAAGTGCAATGAATAACTGATTATTTAATTTTAAGAATTTCCCATGTAACCTCACCAAATGTAAAAGCAGATTGCAATCCATTGGTTACCATTAAATCTCCATTTGCTGCAACACCATCTATCACACATTCAAAAGAAATATTGTCCTTCTTCAATTTTGCCAGCATATTTTTTTTGTACAAATTAGTATTATAGATTTTCAAAATTTTTTCGAATTCAAACAAATGTAATTCCTGGTATCTTTTCTGAACATGAATACACAATTCTTTTGCAAGTTGTAAAACATCATATTGTTGCTGGGTAATTTGAGCCAAAGAAATTGCATTTGGGGCATGATTGCCAAATTCTAGTTGATTGATATTTATTCCAATTCCAACAATTGCCCATTGCCATTGATTTCCCTTAATACAGTTTTCTATTAAAATTCCTGCTGCCTTACTGTCATTATAATAAATATCATTGGGCCATTTGATGCTAGTCCCCTTACCTGCATACTTAAAATAAAAGTCAAATACAGCCAAAGCAATAGCAGCACTAAAAAAAAATTGTTGGTGAATTGCTAAAAATTTCATGTCAATTACCATTGAAATCATAATATTTTCACCCGATTTTGACTCCCAACCCTTACCACGAGTGCCTTTGCCGTTGGTTTGGTGGTGTGCAAAGTAAACAGTTCCATGTTCAGCCAATTTTTCCTGAACCTTTTGCATGGCATAACTGTTGGTACTATTAATCATCTGAAGTTCATTGAATGAATGCCCAATAATTTTTTTGGGAAAACTTTCATGATGTATGGTAAGTGCGGATAGCAAAAAGATGATTACTTTTGAGCGAATTTATAGCGAATACGGCAATTAATACTGAATTCTTGCAGCAATGCAAAACATTTCATTGTCAATTGTATATTAAAAAAACAAATTATTTCACAACAAACATTTAATTATTGGAACAACTTTCCATTTTAGAAACCAGAAAAAAAAGTACTGTTACTAAGTTAACACGTAGCTCAAAAATTTTCAAAACAATTATCCAAGCGATAGAAGATAAAAAAGGTGAGCAGATTATAAGCCTTGACCTTAGAAAAATCCCTGAAGCAGTTTCTGATTTTTTTATCATTTGCCAGGCTAATAACACTACCCAGGTAAGGGCTATCAGCGATTATATTGAACATCAAGTGAAAGAAATTTGTGGTGAAAATCCATACAAAAATGAAGGAAAGCAAGGATTACAATGGGTTTTGATAGATTATATCAATATTGTAGTGCACGTAATGCACACAGAAGCCCGTAATTTTTATAAACTTGAAGATATGTGGAGTGATGCCGTATCTCAAGAACATGATGAATAATGTTACATCATCAAAACGATTTAATTAAATCAATTCAAGCCACATTACTTGAACCCGTAGAAATGACTATATGAACGATCAACAACCAACAGAAAAGCAATCAAAAAAAATGAAGTCCAATTTAAGTCCTGATGGAAAGCCGTCTAAAAAAGGACCAAAGTTTTCTATATATTGGATTTATGGAGGAATACTCATTTTATTGCTGAGTTATTATGCATTATTCAATCCCGGAGTACCTGAGTGTATTCAAATAAACTCACTAACCTTTAAAACGGAGATGCTTGCAAAAGGCGATGTACAAAATATGGATTGGATTGATAATTCAACCAAAAAAATTGTAAGAGTTTACATTAAACCCGATAGTCTTTATCGTCCTTTTTACCAGGAAAAATTTAAAAAAGCAATTTTAAATCCAAAAGAACAAGCTAAAAAAGGAAATCCATTATTCGAGTTTACTGTAAAAGACTGGAAAAGCTTTCAAGATGAATTGAACATTTTTTATGCAGAGAATAAAAATATTTCTGAAGTTAATAAAGACCCAAAGACTGAAGGAGAATGGTATGGTCCAGCATCTTCATTTATTTTCACCATTTTATTAGTAGTTGGCTTTTGGGTATTAATGATGCGTAAGATGGGTGGCGGCGGACCTGGTGGTGGCGGTGGTCCGGGTGGCATATTTAACATTGGAAAAAGTAAAGCACAATTATTTGAAAAAGGAACAAGGGTAAATATCAATTTTGGCGATGTTGCAGGGTTAGATGAAGCCAAAGTAGAGGTAATGGAAATTGTTGATTTCTTGAAAAATCCTAAAAAATATACAGCATTGGGTGGTAAAATTCCTAAAGGTGCTTTGTTGGTAGGACCTCCGGGTACAGGTAAAACATTATTGGCAAAAGCAATGGCTGGCGAAGCACAAGTTCCATTCTTTAGCATGAGTGGTAGTGATTTTGTAGAAATGTTTGTAGGTGTGGGTGCAAGCCGTGTTAGAGATTTATTTAAACAAGCAAGAGAAAAAGCACCATGTATTATATTCATTGATGAAATTGATGCAATTGGTAGGGCAAGAGGTAAAAATGTTATGATGAGTAATGACGAACGTGAAAATACTTTGAACCAATTATTAGTTGAAATGGATGGTTTTGCAGGTGATGTTGGTATTATCATTCTTGCAGCAACCAACAGACCTGATGTATTGGATAATGCATTGTTAAGACCAGGGCGTTTTGATAGACAAATAACCATAGACAAGCCCGATGTAAAAGGAAGAGAAGCAATATTTAAAGTACATCTTGTACCTATTAAAGTTTCTGAAACATTGGATATACATAAGTTAGCAGAACAAACACCTGGTTTTGCCGGAGCCGATATTGCAAATATTTGTAATGAAGCTGCTTTAATTGCTGCAAGAAAAGATAAGGCTGCCGTAGATATGAGTGATTTTCAAGATGCAATTGACAGAGTGATTGGCGGTTTGGAAAAGAAAAACAAAATCATAGCACCTTATGAAAAAGAAATCATAGCCTATCATGAAGCGGGACATGCAGTATGTGGTTGGTTTTTAGAACATGCCTATCCATTACTGAAAGTTACAATTGTGCCAAGAGGTACAGCTGCATTGGGTTACGCTCAATACACGCCTAAAGAACAATATCTGTACAATACCGATCAGTTGATGGATCAAATTTGTATGACCTTGGGAGGCAGAGCTGCAGAAGATATTTTCTTTGGCAAAATATCCACAGGTGCCAGCAATGATTTACAACAAATCAGTAAAATTGCTTACAGTATGGTAACTGTTTATGGTATGAATGATAAAGTTGGTAATGTTAGTTTTTATGACCCAACTCAGGAAAATACATTTACAAAGCCATTCAGCGAAGAGACTGGAAAAATTATTGATGAAGAAGTTAGAAAAATTATTGATCAAGCATATATCAGAACTAAAAATCTATTAACTGAAAAAAGAACTGAGGTTGAAAATTTAGCCAAAGCTTTATTGGATAAAGAAGTATTACACCAAAGTGATGTAGAAAAGTTGATTGGTAAACGTCCTTTTGAAGAAAAAAAAATATTAGAAGAAGAAGTATCTGAAACTAATGTTGGTCAGAGTGCAAACGATAAACACCATGCAGAAAGTGAATTGAAAAATGCAGCTGCAGTTACACCATCTGAAACAGAAGAAACTCCATCATCAGAAGCATAAGTAATGTCTAATACAGCAAAGGAAAATATATTACTAAAAATAAAACAGGCATTGTCAAAACCAATGCCTGTGCCTTTTCCGGCAGTTCTAGCAAATACAGCATCTGTTTTTAAGCCATCTGTTCAGGAACTTGAAATTGAGTTTGCGGAGAACTTCACAAAGCTCTCGGGTAAGTTTGCTTTTTGTGCCGATGAAAAAGAATTAGCTGTGCAACTGAATTCACTTGCTTTATTCAGAAAATGGAATAAAATAGTTTGTGAAGAGAAAGCATTGAAAAATAAATTAATCCACCAGGGCTATATCAATTTACATTATGCTAGTTTAAGTAGCTGTGATGCAAGTATTACAACATGCGATACCTTGGTTGCTAGAACTGGCTCTATTGTTTTAAGTAGCGCCACCGAAAGCGGAAGAAGTACAAGTGTATATGCACCTGTTCATATTTGTATTGCATATACAAGTCAGTTGGTATATGATATAAAGGACGCATTAGTGAGTGTTCAATTAAAATACGGAGCCAATTTACCTTCACTTATTACATTGGCAACCGGCCCAAGCCGCACTGCTGATATTGAAAAAACTTTAGTGGTAGGTGTACACGGACCAAAAGAAGTTTTTTTGTTTTTAGTAGATGATAGTTATTAGGCTTTATAAAAATTTCTTCTCCCTCAAATAGTTTGTACATGGCATTTTCTCTGAATATTTTATAATAATTAACAATAATATTTAATACCTTATTAACTTTCTATCTCTATATCGTATTTGTCTAAAAGCCCAATAATTCCTGATAAAGAGAATTTGGCTTTTTTGATTCGGTTTATTTCGGGATTTATGGAATAATTGAACGAAGTACGAAAGTCTGTTTTTTCAATAATTGTATTTTCAAATATTGCTCTTGTAAAGTCGCAATTGTCAAAAACACTAGCAGTCAAATCACATTCCATAAAATCTACATCATGAAATTGTACGTTTTTAAAAATTGTCTTTTTGAGTTTTGTCTGGTAAAAAGAAGAATGTGTCAAATTACAATTGTCAATACTAAATGAAAGACCAAATTGAGTACAATTTTCAAAGTGGAGCCCTAACATTTTACAGTCTTTAAATTTTATATCTCTGAATGCTGTTTTTGTCAGTTTAGCCATACTTAAATTACAACCTAAAAATTCACATTCTGAAAATCTGATGTCTGTAAGGTCAGAATTTGAAAAATCGCAAGTTATAAAAGTACAGTTTTCATATTCTCCTTTACTTAACGCATTTTGAGTAAAGTCGATTTTATCAAATATTTTTTCCTCAATAAAAATTGGATCCATTTTATCTGTTTAAATTTTGTAGGATGTCGCAATACTTCACGCTTCCAAATGTTCTCCCTAACAGTTTAATTCTGTAAAATAATTTTGTTGTACTATGTTCGCAAATAGCGCTACAAATATACAATAAAGTGCTAATGTTCAAAGGCACGGGGATTGTAGCAAAGTAGCCCGTAGCTTTGCGAGGACTACTTGCGAATAGCCCCAAATGCAGCTGAGAAAAGCGTTGCAGCCGATTGCCCAAAAATCATTTCTAATTTGTGTTGCGTGAGGACATGCACCAAGGCGCTAGCTGCAACATTTTGTAAATAAATATCGAATATTTAGTTTCCGCTTACCATTACAATTTTTGAAACAATTTTTTCGATGCCTTCATCGTCTGTAATAATTACCAAATACACTCCGCTTGCTACTTTTTGATTGTTGTAATTTTTTCCATTCCATACGGCTTGTCCGCCTAAGGCTCTTGTTTGGAAAACTAGTCTGCCATTGAGTTCTGCAATTTTTACACTGGCATTATTTACCAATCCGCTGATGGCAATTGTACCAGAATAATTTGTCGGAACAGGGTTTGGAAAAACCAATACATTGCTGTTATTAGGGCTTGCTTCTGTAGCTGTACTTCTGAAACTACAAACGCCTTTGAAAGTGGCAATAAAAACTTCTCCTGTAACGGGATGAATAGCGAGTTGCCTTACATCATTATTGAATAAAGGAGAATTGTCTTGTGTAAATCTGTAAATAATTTTATCGCCATCAGGAGAGATTAACCACAATCCATTTTTTGTGCCTACCCATTTTCTGTTAGCGCCATCAACTGCAATTGCCTGCACAGTTTCATCTTGAAATAAATAGCCTGCAAAACGGTCTTCTTGCACAATAGGGCGAATAGCATCACAATGTCTGAAAAAAGTTTCAGTAGGACATTGAATAACCCCAATACCTTTGTCTGTGCCAATCCATATCAATCCGTTCTTATCTTTTGCTGCGCAAAAAACATTGTTGCTTGGTAAGTTTCCGGTGCCCGTACCTGTTCTGTAATACTTCCACTGATCGTCGTTGATAGCGTCTACACTTTTACCATAGTTGTAACAAAAAACACCATTACCGCGTGGGCTTACAATCCAGATTTGATTGGCATCATCGGTAACAATTTGACTCACTGCATTTTCAAAATGTGCAAATGGAATGGTGATTGCTTTGAAAGTTCCATCTGATTTTCGAACCTGCAAATTTTGTGGTGCGGCATAATTGCTGATCCATAAATTGTTGTTGCCATCAAATGCCAAACCACTGACACGATAACTATTTGCATCGCCTACAGCTGCTTGTAAAGTGGAATTGTTTTGTTTGTAAATTTTGATGGAATTATCATTTAAGTTTACAAGACCACCACCATAGCTTCCTGCCCAAATGCTTTTGTTTACAGGGTCTGCAGCCAATGTAATGAAATCGAAAACAGAATCGAAAATAGGTTGGTTGTAGTAGCCTTTGTAACTCCATTCGCCAGATTGGTATTTAAAAATTCCATCTCGGTTGTACTGGTAATTCCATGCATCATTTACCGAACCTGCTGCTGCATAAACAATATCATCCTGTACAATCATTGCACCATTTACATTTCCGAAAGGACCATTTGGAATATATTGCTGAAAGCTGTTGGTGAATTTTGAAAGTCCGCCATAATAATCTGCAATCCAAACCGCACTATTTTGAATGGTTGCATATTTTGGATAAGAAATAACATTGGGCTGCATAAATGTTTTTTCTACAACGCCTGAAGTGTTAATTTGTAGCACCCTGCTATTACCTGCTGTGGTTCTCTGACAAATTAAAATTTTATTTTCAGATGTATTGATATTGACAATTGGCCAGTTGTTATCGCCATACAAAAAACTCCAGTTGTTGCCATTTAAAATGAAAACAGAATCATTTTTTTGGAGTACGATTTGTCCGTTACAATTGATAATATTTTTTATAGCTCCATTACTCAAACCATTGCTACCACTGGTATTGAGCCATAAATTGTAATTGGATAAAAGTGTTGAATTTTTAATGGCTCTTTTCAATCCTTCGGAAGTGGCAGCATAAAAATAAGTAGCATCAGCAGTTACTGCATTTACATTTGTTTGATTACCGGTATTACCAATGATCCATGTGTCTTTAATTTCATACTTATTTAAATCAGCAACAATAATTCCCAGTCCGCTGCTTATATATGCCAAGCCATTGTTACAAAAAACACTATTGATATTTTTATTTCCGGAGATGGTACTGCGTTTAATATCGCTCATGTTTTTTGCAACTGCATCTTTTAAAATATCGAGATTACTGTTGGCATAAGCGATAACAAGTTGTTGGGTTGCATCATCCCAACCAATTGCATTTACGCCAATATCATTTAAACCATTGACTTTGCTATATCTGTCTAATTCTTCATCATTATCAATACTAAAAACATTATTATCTGTTGCAGCAAAAATTTTATTTCCTTTTACTACCTGAATGGTATGTTGGTAATTTAAATGTTCACGCCAGTTACCAATTGGTACTTGTGAAAAAATATTAGTGTAATAAAAAAGGAAAAATACCAAACAGTAATGCTTGTAATAGAAATTATTTTGTTTGCTATGTTGATGCAAGTACATGTAACAAAGTTAGAATTTTTAATTTGCTAGCGTATATTCTTTGAAAGCAGAAAATTTCAGCCGAATTGTGGGTGAGGCTGTAATGTATAAATTTCTTCTTGCTTCAAATTGATTTTTGAAATAGAATTTGCAGAGTATTTTTTTAGTTCTATCCCTTTTGTAATAACATGTTCAATCGTTTGTAAAGTTGATTGTTTGAGGAGTAATTTTTTGGGTGCTTCCATTTGCAGCCAATTGTAAATGTGTGCAGTAAAATGCAAGTCAATTTTTTCTATTATCGGAACATTGAATTGCTGTAAAGCTGCGGCATTGCATAATTGCTCATATTGCCCTTGAATTGGTAAACACAATAATTTTTTTCCCAAATACAAAGCCTCAGCAGGGGTTTCAAAACCAGCACCGGTAATAACACCTTCGCTGTGTAACATACTGTTATTGAACATTTCATTATTTACCGGAATGAAAGTAATGTTGTTTTTAACTTCAATATTTTTTGCCTTTTTACTAAACACTTCAAAACGAACTTCTTTAATTTTTCCTAGTGCCGCAGCAACAACCAAATCGCTGTAGTGCGAAAGGTAAACGGTGATGTATTTTTTATTTGAAGGTTGTGCCTGAAGGATATTTTGTTTTAGGATTGGAGAAAAAATAAAATCATCATATGCATCAAAATGTAAGCCCACGTTAACTGTACCACTTGCATAATTTTTTAAAATCAGTTCGCCCATTATATCTTTTTTATTAGGACGTGGTGTATGTGCTGATTGAAAACTTGCCTGATGTCCGAAATGAATACAAGGAACACCTTTTAGTTTACAAGCTAGTGTGGTAATGCTTTCAAAATCATTGATTACCATGTCATATTTTTCGACAGGTAAATATTTTGCCTCTTTAAAAATTCTGTAAGGACGAAATGCTTTTACAATCTTTAAATAATCCAACCCGCCGGTATTAGCATAAAACAAGCTCAATCCATTGCTTTTATATTTTACAGGAAAAGGCATTGGCAAACTGCTATTGCTACCGCTTAAAAAAACATCTATATTGCCGTATTGTTGTAAGAAAGGCATTAATTCAATTGCCCTACTAATGTGTCCATTTCCCGTAGCTTGTATGGCGTATAATATTTGCATAACTAAATAATGTTCATTAAAGGTTTTACAAAAGCAGCATGACCATTTAAATCCAAAGAATTGATGTACATATCAATATCATTGGTTATTACTTCAAGTCTTGGGAGTTTTTTATCGAATTTGTTGTTGATATTTTTAAAGTCATCTGCATTGTAGTGATAGATATCCCACTCATTATTATTGTATTCTAAAGCGGTTAAATTTTCTACCCAATCGCCACTATTTAAATAAGTAACTATTCCATCTTTGGTTTCAACAACTCTTTTTTGAGGCTGGTGAATATGTCCACAAATTACATAGTCATATTTCTTTTGAATAGCAAGCTCTGCAGCTGTTTGCTCAAAATTGGCAATCCAGGAAACGGCTTCTTTTACAGCGCCTTTTACTTTCTTGCTGAAACTCATTTTTTCTTTACCCATTAGCTTCAAACCCCAATTGATAAAACTGTTAATCAGTATCAATAAATCATATCCATGACCACCTAATTTTGCAAGAAATTTTGCACTTCCTTTTGTAGTAGCATCAAATACATCGCCATGAAAAATCCAGGTCATTTTGCCATTAATTTCCATTACAACTTTATCAGTAATTTGGAAATTACCCATAGAAGTGCCACTGTATCTGCGCAAAACTTCATCATGATTACCTGTGATATAAATAACCCTTGTGCCTTTTGCAACATGACTAAAAATTTCTTTTATCACTTGCATATGGCTTGTAGGAAAATATCTTTTACTAAACTGCCAACCATCAATGATATCACCATTTAGGATTAAAATTTGTGGGCTGATACTTTTTAAATAATGTACAATTTCATTGGCATGACAACCAAAAGTTCCAAGATGTAAATCGCTAAGAACTGCAACTTCAATGTTTCTTTTTTCCATTAATTTGAGGTTTCCTAAAATTGGCACAGTTGTATTACCTTAATATGAAGTAATGATGAGGTAAATGTTAACTATTAGCAGCCAATGTTGTATATATATAAAAAAATTCCCCTCAATAGAAATTGAGGGGTCATGAGAAAATCTACTGTACTCTGAAATATTTTAAAACCATAACTATGATGCAAAACTGAATAAATGTTGTTATCTCAATATGACGAGTATAAGAATTTTATGTTAACAAAAGAGATAAAAGAAAAGAGGCAACAAAATTGTTACCTCTTAGTAAAATGATAATTAGTATAAAAATTAGTTGTTTACAAACCTTGTCCAACCTCTCCACCAATTGGCTTCAATACCAGCTGGGGCACAAGCACCTCTGAATGTTAAGGGAGCACCAGATGTTAAGGTTCTATCAAAAAAAGGACTAGCCAATTTAGGATCTGTAAATGAAGCTCCAGTTAAAATTGGTTGATAACCATTACTACCACCAAAAGGTAGAAAATCTGGAGCAGCATAGTTAAATGGTGCTAAGAAAATTTGATTAATATTTGCAGGAGGTACAGAATTTACAGAAGTTGTTGAAACTAAAATATTGTTTCCAAAAACACCATTATACCTGTTTCTTACGCTATCTGTATTCCATAAAAAAGTATTAGTAGCACTAGCAATATATGCCATAGATGTAATATCTGTACCTGAAGCTGGATTGCAACCAATGATAGTATTATTTTTAAAACGTAAGGTGCTATCCATAATATTATTTTCAACACCTCTACCATTTCTTGAATCAATAATTAAACCCTGAGGCCAACCAATAAATACAGAGTTCATAATTGATACAGCAGAGTTTCTTCTAATTTGAGCTGCACCCAAGTACAAATTACTACCTACATTGGTTACTGAAGCTCTTGGGCCAATAAGTGTAATGTTACTAAATACTGCTCTTGTTTGAGGACTAGCAGTTGTGCCACCTGGGTCGTTGTCGCTCTCAAATGCTTCACTACGACTAATATCTGCAATAGTGCTATCTCTCAAAACAATGCCAAATTGTACATTACCGCTATATCCATTATCTGTATCAAAATCATCATCTTGTGTTTTGTAGGCAATTAAATGTTTACAATTTACTGTACCACCGAACCATTCAAAAGCATCGTCTTTTGCATAAGTTACTTGTACATAATCTATCACTGTTTTTCTACCAACTGCTGCCATAGTTAAACTGTTAATTTCTCTATCTGGCTGAAATGCATAACCAGCATATTCAATACGTACATAACGTAAAACCCCAGAACTATCATCATCGTTAGGTGTTGCTCCACCACCTGCTAAACCATCATTAAATCCATTGTTAATACCACCTTCAACTTCTAATATTCCAGTACCACCTCCAGTTCCGGAAAAAGCTGCATTTACACTTGCTCTTCCACAAATTACAATACCTGCCCAATCACCAGATCTAGGCACGGGAGAATTACTTGTAAAAACTATTGGATTATCTTGTGTAGCATCAGCTACAAGCTTTGCCCCTCTTGTAATTACTAAACCAGCAACATTAGCTCCTTGGTAATCACTTTTTACAGTAACACCCGGCTCTATTCGCATGGTTGCATTATTTACCATATAAACTAACCCACTTAAAATGTAATTATTGCCTGCACGTAAAACGGTGTCTTTATCGATTCTTCCTTTCAATGTAATTGTTTGAGCAGTGAAGCCACTACCACCACCATTAACAATTATAATTTGTCCATCTTCTTCAATTTTTCTACACCCAGTAACCAGAGTAATAAAAATGGCTAAATAGAGCAATGATTGTTTCATAAATTAATTTTTACTTTTTTTGAAATATTTATAATGTGTAGCCGAAAACAAAATTTATAGTTGTACCAAATCTTTTGGTAAATCGCTGTTGATCATTTGCTTTGTTAAATGATACATCGTTATTAGCATTTTGATAGAAGTAAAGTGTTTGATTAAGAATATCAGATACACTCATTCTTACTTCTGCTTTATTTTTCATTAACTTTTTTGTTAATTGAAAATCTAATAATGGTCGTGGAGCTTCATAAATATCAGGTTGTTCTATACTGCCTACAACCGAAATTCTTCTTCCAATTTGATTAAATAATAACGTTGCATTAATACCATGTTTCTCTAAATCATACAACAAGGCAACATTTATTAAATAAGGCGATTGACCTTGTAATGGTCTGTCAATATTTAAAATTGGGTCTTTTACATTACTGTATATGTAAGATAAGTTGGTTTGTAGTGTAAAATTTTTTAATGCTGGAACAAAATCTAATTTTTTTCTATATTCAACTTCTGCACCAATGGCTGTTGCCTTATCAGGATTTTGGAAGTTGAATGCACTAGAACCACCAATACCAAAATTGTAGAGCATTTCTATTGGCTTATCAAAATATTTGTAAAATGCACCTACGGAAAATACTTCTCCTGCTCTTGGATATAATTCATAACGTAAATCTAAATTGGTTGCTTTTGTACGAACTAAGTTAGGGTTACCTTGCACAGCTGCATTTAAATCGAAATCGTAGAATTGAAAAATAGCCAATTCTCTAAACTCTGGTCGTATAACTGTTTGAGATGCAGAAAAACGAATATTTGTAAGATTATTTAATTTGTAGGTTGCATTTAGTCCCGGCATAAAATCTCTAACCCTACTGTAATTATGACGAGGATCAGACTTTTTTACACTACCAATTAGTTGGTCATAATCTTCTATACGTACCCCCCAAACAATCCTTAATTTATCTATAATTTGATTATCAAATTGTAGATATGCAGCATTTAAAATAGTATTGGCTAAGTAACGAAATTGATTTCCTTTAATTGCATCAAACGCAAACTTTGTACTGGTAACTGATCCATCACCAAAATTAGCTGCATCAAAAACACGATCAATTGGTAATAAACGTAAGCTAAGATTGTCTCTAGGTAACGATATTGAAAAAGGTTTAGCATCAAATAACCTATCTTTTACCTGAAGCATATAACCAGCTTTAACCGTTTGCTTTTTATTGAAAGCATTAAATGTATAAGTTATATCTGCACCCCCTGCATACACATACTCATTTAAATTTTGGTAAAAAATACTACCACTTTTTTGAGATTGTACATTTGATAATAATAATATGTAAGGAGCATTTACAACCGATCTATTTTGAAAATAATAAGCTCTGCGTTGGTTAGGTACATAACTATCTAAAACAGTAAATGAGCCATACCATTTTAAACTTAATGGCTTACTTTTCAATCTATGTTCACCACTTATTTGGGTATTCCAAAATGTATTTTGTTTAAATGCTAATTCGTATCCCCTAACATTGTCTAATAAAGTATTACCATTATTCTCTAACCCAGTTCTTTGTGTTGCAAAACTGTTGGAATTTATGTTAAATAATGTTTTAACAGATACCTTGTTGTAGTTATCAACCTGATAAGCCAAATTACCAATTGCTCCCCACAAAACATCAATCATATTTTTTATATCATCTAATGCAAAATCAGGTGTAACAGTTCCATTGCCTATAAAGTTGAATAAATTATTTTCGTTTAATAATCTTCTATTATTTCTGCTGTAAGTAATTCCAAAAATGCCACCCAACTTTTGATTACGTTTTAAATTTAAATTAAAACCACCATTTGCTTGAAACTGCATATTAGGTAAGGCTTGGGTTTGATATACATTCCAATTATTAGCAAACGCTGCGCCCATTGCTGTTTTTTGCTGATTAGTTAAAATATCAAACTGAGATTTTGTTGTATAAGAATTTGGCAAAGCCCTTGTTCCATCATCAATTCCAGCCCAGTCGGTTTTACCTCTTTTATAAAAATTAAATTCATCAAAATGCGTTTGTGTATTAAAGCCTCCACCAAACTGAATATTAAAAAAGTTTTTTGTCGGAATATCTTTGGTATTTACCTGAACCAAGCCGCCAGCCCACTCACCCGGTAATTCAGGAACAAAAGCTTTATTGATTATGATGTTATCAATCATAGCTGATGGTATCAAATCGAAAGAAAAAGCTTTTCTATCTGGTTCTGTAGTACCTAATAAAACCCCATTTAAAGTAGCAGAATTATATCTGTCTGCTAACCCACGAATTACTAAAAATTTTCCATCTTGAATACTGGCTCCCGATGTGCGTTTCAATACTTCACCTGTATTTCTATCTGGGCTTCTTTTAATACCCTCTGCAGAAATCACGGATGCAACTGTATTGGTGTTTTTTTGAAATGCAATCATTGCATTTACTGTTTCGCCTTTTGCACCAGCCCTTACAGAAGACGTTACAGTAACCGCACTTGAAACTTTCTTGTTTTCTTCCAAAATAATGTCTAGAATTTCTTCATTACCTACTTTGCTAACAGCTATACCCTCAATCACTTTCTCAGCATATCCGATATATGAAAATGATAAGTTGTATTTATTACCAACTTGCACGTTGATATTGTATCTACCTTCAATATTTGTTGTGGTCATAGCTTTTGCAGATGAACCAATTGCTTTAATAGTAACTCCAACTAAAGGTTCATTTCTGTTGTTCAATACTTTACCTGAAATTTTTCCATTTTGAGCAATAGCAAGCGAAAAGAAAAAGAATGTGATTAATAGAAAGAAAAAATTTTTCACGTTGGTAATTTTTTTGATGGGGCGAAACTAAAGTGGCTATGTTAAAGAATTGTTACCAACGTATTATCTGGATGTTATTTTAATAACAAGGGTTAATTTGATAATAGTTATTTTAAAAAAATAGGTTCAAACGAGATATGACTTAAACGGAGGAATCAGACCTACAAAATATTCAGGAACCGCAGTTATTTGCCAAATTAATATTGGTTTAAAAAGATAATTGATGATAGATAATTTTGAAATTAATAAGGTTTTTTAACACAAGTCCATATTACCAAATTGTTAATTGTACATGCAAAAATTAGTTTAACTAGTTAATGGTTAATTTTGGCAAAATTTTATAAAATGGGATTAAATAACATCGGCAAGCTCTTCATGCCAAAAAACAAAGTGTTTTACGAACTATTTGAAGATGTAGCAGAACGTGTGCATGAAATGGGATTAAAATTAAAAGAGTTTGTAAATGAACCCGATGCCGATAAACGTTCTAATCTTTTATCGCAGATAGAAGATATGGAACATAAAAATGATGACAGCACACATCAGATTTTTACTGAGTTAGGTAGAAATTTTATTACTCCTTTCGATAGAGAAGATATTCACTATTTAGCTAGTGCCTTAGACGATATTGCAGATTACATTTTTGCATCTGCCAAGAAAATTAATTTTTATAAAGTAAATCCAAACGATAGCGGCATCTTGAAGTTATCAGAAATGATTTTACAGGGGTCATTGGAAATTAAAAAATCAGTTCATGGTTTACGTGACATGAAGAACCTGAGAGAAATGACAGAAGCTTTGGTAAAAGTAAATAGCATCGAAAATCAGGCTGATGATGTTTTTGATATGAGCATTGAAATGTTGTTTAATCAGGAAAATGATTTTAAAGAAGTCATTAAAAAAAGAGAGATTTATCAGGTAATGGAAATTGCTACCGATAAATGTGAAGATGCAGCAAATGTTATTGAAAGTATCATCATTAAATATGCATAATTAAAATCTTGATGGATAAATTATTTATCAATTAAGAAGCACGACAAACCACCACTATGAATTTTCCTACACTGCTTATTTTAATTATTGTACTGGCATTTATTTTTGATTATATCAATGGCTTTCACGACGCCGCAAACTCAATTGCAACAATCGTTTCAACAAAAGTGTTAACGCCTTTTCAAGCTGTATTATGGGCTGCACTTTTCAACTTTGCAGCATTTTTTATTTCAAAATATTTAATCGGAGAATTTAAAATTGGTAATACGATTGCAAAAAGCGTAAACGAACATTATATTACTTTAGAAGTAATTTTTTCGGGTTTGTTAGCAGCAATCGTTTGGAACTTAATAACCTGGTGGTTTGGCATTCCTTCCTCTTCATCACATACATTATTGGGAGGCTTTATGGGAGCAGCAATTGCACATGCCGGCGCAATCAGTAAAAATGGAATTGATGTTATTAATTATGCAAAAGTGATACCTACATTTTTATTCATTTTTGCCGCGCCACTTATTGGAATGTTTATTGCATTTTGGATAACCATATTGATTGTACACTTATTCAAACGAAGTAATCCATACAAAGCTGAAACCTGGTTTAAGCGATTGCAATTGGCTTCTAGTGCAGCCTTCAGCTTAGGGCATGGCGGCAATGATGCACAAAAAGTAATGGGTATCATTGGCGCTGCAATAATTTTTCATGAAGTATCTACCGGTAATCCTGCCTATACTTCGTTAGATTCTGCACACCGTTTTAGTCATTTTGTAATAGATTACTGGTGGGTTCCTTTTTGTAGCTTTTTAGCTATTGCAGTAGGTACAATGAGTGGTGGTTGGAAGATAGTAAAAACTATGGGTACACGTATTACAAAAGTTAGTCCTCTTGAAGGTGTAAGTGCCGAAACTGCTGGCGCTGTAACATTGTACATCTCCGAACATTTTGGTATTCCTGTTTCTACAACACATACTATTACCGGTAGTATTATTGGTGTTGGCGCTACCAAACGCTTAAGTGCAGTGCGATGGGGCGTTACCATTAATTTATTATGGGCTTGGATTATTACAATTCCTATCTCCGCAATAATGGCTGCTATTTTTTATTTTATAGTGAAGTTGTTTGTTTAAATAAATTGATTGATATCATTCATCAATTTACTTGTCTTTTTTTAAATAAATTTACTACAATGTATCTTCATTATAAAGATTAATTTATTCAAATAAATATCAATTATGAAAAAAATTGTTGTAACGGGAGGATGCGGTTTCATTGGTTCTCATACTATTGTAGATTTATTAGAAAATGGATACGAAGTAATTTCTATTGATGATAATTCTCGTTCATCGGCTTCTATTGCTTTGGAGGGAATTGAAAAAATCACAAATAAACGAATTAAAAATTATCACACAGACCTGAAGAATTTTGATGATACCCGAGCAGTATTTCAGGAAAATAAAGACATTGCAGGCATTATACATTTTGCTGCATATAAAGCAGTAGGTGAAAGCGTTGCCGAGCCATTGAGCTATTATGAAAATAATTTATTCTCCCTCATTAATTTATTGAAATGCGTGGATGAATTTAAGATTCCTCATTTTGTTTTCTCTTCGTCATGCACCGTTTATGGTAACCCGGATCATATTCCTGTTACAGAACAGTCACCTATTAAAGACGCAGAAAGTCCGTATGGAGCTACCAAACAAATGGGTGAAAGAATTTTACAGGATTTTAGTAAAGTGCAAGATTGTACTTCTATTCTGTTAAGATACTTCAATCCCGTAGGAGCCCATCCCAGCAATCATTTGGGCGAATTACCAATTGGCAGACCAATGAATTTAGTGCCTGCTATTACACAAACTGCAATTGGCAAATTACCCAATATGCAAGTGTACGGAACAGATTATGATACCCGTGATGGAAGCTGTTTGAGAGATTACATACATGTATGTGATATTGCACATGCACATACATTGGCGATAGAATATTTGTTGCAACAAAAAAATACCACGGCTTGCGATATTTTTAATTTGGGTACAGGCAATGGTGTTACAGTATTAGAAGCCATACACATGTTTGAAAAAGTAAGTGGTGTTAAATTAAATTATACAATTGGCGGAAGAAGACCCGGAGATGTTGTAGCAATCTATGCCAACAATGAACATGCTGTTCAAAAATTAGGTTGGAAAATTGTTTATGATTTACAAGAAATGATGCGTACCGCCTGGGCTTGGGAACAAAAACTACACAAAGAAGCAGCAGTGTTAAAAGAACATAGCGTAATGAATTAGAGATAAAATTCTTATCTATAAAAGTCCCATTGAAATAATTTCTTTGGGGCTTTTTATTTGCATCAACTACTATGATCTGCTACCACCACCCACTTGCCATTTATTTTTCTAATCAATAAAGTATAATAGCCAGAGACATCGCCAACAGTGCGTTTTAAAAACCATTTGCCAGCTACAAAATAATATTCAGCAGATAATCTTTTCATGCTGACAATAGTAGATGTAAACTTTCCCATGTGTGCTGTATCGGGATAGCCTTTTTTATAATTTGCCAACGTTTTATCGTAGCCATATGTAGGTCCATTTTTGCCAATAAACATTAAGCTATCGCTTTGCCAGTAGCCAATCATAAACTGTTCTAAGTTGCCGTTATTCCAGGCTGTTTCCTGAGCGCTAAGCATGGCTCTTATAGCGTTTTCATCTTTATTCTGTGCCTCTGCAAAAAAGGTTGTGGTACAAAAAACGAACAACAAAAACTGTTTCATGTTAAATAAATTATTGATTAAAATTAAAGCAAAGCAAATTATAAATAATGATTATTGTTTTGCTGATTTTTAAAATTTGTATCTTGTGTAATGCACTACAAAACCCATTTACAAAAAGATACCATCTTAGCCTCTTGTCTGGGAGAAGATATACACGAATTGCATTTGCATAAAAACATCCCGTTGCGCCTAATGGCAAGCATCATGAGCCAACAATTAAGCACCAAAGTAGCTAAAGTAATCTATTATCGTTTTCTGGATATATATAGCAAGAAACAACCTAAACCGCAACAAATATTAGATACTCCTTTTGAAACTTTACGAGCTATTGGTTTGAGTAATGCCAAAGTACATTATGTACAAAATGTTGCTGCCTTTTGCATAGAACACAACATCAATAATAAAAAATTATTGCTGATGAACAATGAAGCGATTATTGAATTGCTTACACAAATAAAAGGCGTTGGTAAATGGACGGTGGAAATGCTGTTAATGTTCAGCCTTGGGCGTGAAGATGTTTTTGCTGTTGATGATTTAGGCATTCAGCAAGCAATGATAAAATTATACCAATTAGATGCCGGCAATAAAAAAGTTTTGAAAGAAAATATGCTGCAAATATCTCAACAATGGAGCCCTTACAAAACCTTCGCTTGCCTGCATTTATGGAACTGGAAAGACTTGGGTGTCAAGACTCTTTAAAGTGCGTCAGACACGTTTATCAAAAAGCTAATTTATCATTTGCCTAATAGCATTCCCAACCGTACAAGTGAGTGACACAACAACAGCTGATAGTAGCAATACAGCAAAAGCAATAAAAAAAGGAACCCTGAAAACTCAGGATTCCTTTTGAAAAGTTGATAAATGAAATTCAAGAGTAAAGTGTCTGACGCTCTGAAAGCGTCTTGACACAATTCAGCAAATTATCTTGATACTAATTTCTTACCAAAGTCAATTCATCTACAATATGCTTTGCACCGCCCAACTTATCAATGCACCACAACACATAACGCACATCTACACAAATAGTACGGTTTAAATCTTTATCAAATGCCAATTTATGACTCAATGCTTCGTAGTTGCCATCAAATGCCAATCCAATTAAATTACCTTTCGCATCTATCACAGGGCTTCCGGAGTTACCACCGGTAATGTCATTGGTTGTAATAAAACTAACCACTACATCATTTAATTTTTTATCGGCATATTCTCCAAAATCTTTTGCTTTGTATAAGTCTAAAAACTTAGCAGGTAAATCAAATTCATAATCACCTTTTACATATTTAGCAGCTACACCGCTTATCGTACAGGCAAATTCGTACTTCACAGCATCTTTTGGTGCATAGCTTTTTACATTGCCGTATGAAACACGCATGGTAAAATTAGCATCGGGGTAAGTACTGTTCATTTTCACAGAATCCTTCGAGAATAAGCCTTTCAGGTACATTCTGTTCAGGTCATTATTTTTATTTACAAACGTAGCATATTTGGGGGCATAGTTCATATTGTAATTCATAAGAAAAGATTTTGCAATTTTAAATGCAGGATCTTTTCCTAAATCGGCAGCGTTTGGTTTTTCTGTAAATGCTTTCCATTTTGCATCATCAAATGCCATGGTATTGGCAAATACTTCTGCAGCAAACATTTTGTAAGGGTTTTGTTCTATGTCGTTATTTGTTTTAAACAAATCTTCGTAAAACCCTTTTGGATGCTGGTCTTTATCTACATCGCTATAAAACATAGCAAGTACAGCAGCAAGAATATGCTGATCACTTTTTTTATTTTCATCTGCTAAGAAATTTTTTCTGGCAGCTGTAGCAGCATCCATTGCCTTTTTAATTTCTTCGGGTTTGTAATCTTTTTTAGACAATAAATTTTCAACACTTAACCATGAAGCTGCATATGCAACCAATGGGCTTCCAAGTATTCCTTCGTTGATGTATTGACGATGTTTTGCATAAGCATTCCATGTATCATAGTTTTTAGCAACATCACTAAAAATATTTTCATACTCCGGTTTTCCTTTTGCCCATTCTGTAAATGCTGTTTCGGCTTTTTGCTTTTGTCCAAAAATGTCGAACTTCAATAATTGCTTGGTTTCACCATCAAAAAATTTCCAGTAATTCGCAATGCTGGCATAATTACTTGCCAATTGCAGTCTTACTGCAGGATCTTTTTTCATTTCTTCCAACATGTACTTCAAACGCATGTCACGCAACTTTACCAAAGTAGGACTCGTAATATCAGTAGCCAATTTTACACCATAAGAAGTTTCGTATCTATTGGTGCCTCCGGGATAACCGTAAATCATGCTGTAATCCCCGTCTTTAAAGCCTTTCAGGCTTACGGGCAAATAGTATTTTGGTTTAAAAGGAACGTTTGAAGCGTCATATTTTGAAGGCTTTCCGTCTTTACTCATATACACACGAAACACAGAAAAATCTCCTGTATGTCTTGGCCACTCCCAGTTGTCTGTATCACCACCAAATTTTCCAATACTTTCAGGAGGCGTTCCTACCAAACGAATATCCTTGTACACATCATATACAAAAACAAAAAATTGATTGCCTTTAAACATGCTTGCAACAACTGCATCTTTAAACTCATCATCTCCTACAATTCCTTTTACTATTTCTGCAACTACTTCACTATATTTTTTGGTACGTTCAGCACCCGATAAGTTACCCAGTGCATCATTTACTTTTTGTGTAACATCTTCAATTTTATTTAAAAATTTCACACTCAATTTACTGCTGATTTCTTTGCTTTTATCAGCAGCCCAAAAACCATCTTGCAGATAGTTTGCTTCTACTGTACTTGCAGCAGCTATTGCCCCATAACCGCAATGGTGATTGGTAAAAATCAATCCCTGATTGCTCACAATTTCACCGGTACAACCACCACCAAAAATCACAATCGCATCTTTAATACTTGCTTTGTTCATGCTGTATAGCTGCTCTGGTTTTAATTTCAAACCACGCTTTACCATGTCGTTATATACTTGTTGACCCAATAACATAGGCAACCACATTCCTTCATCTGCATAGCTGCGACATAACGTAAGCATCAATGCAAAAGAGACCAATAATTTTTTCATACGTAAGTTTTTTTAGTGAGGCAAAGTAATAAATATTTACTGAGCAGCAATCATTTAAAAAGAGAATAATTGTATACCGAGCAACAGAATATCTTTTGGGCTGTTTCGGCGTCGCACACTTCAAGGTTCGGAATATCATGCAACAAAAAAGCCGAAGTGTTTACTTCGGCTTTTATAAGAAATAATTTTTTTAGTCTTTGCTTGAAAATCTGCTAAGCAATTTCAACATTTCAACATACAACCAAACAATAGTAACCAATAATCCAAAGGCACCATACCACTCCATGTATTTAGGAGCACCTTGCTCTGCACCTTGTTCTATCATATCAAAATCCATGATTAAATTTAAAGCAGCAATTGCAACAACAAACAAACTGATACCAATACCCAACAAACTGCTATCGCCAAAATTCATGAAGCCCATTTGTAAACCAAATAAGCGTAATAACATCGTAATACCATAAAATATAGCAATACCCAACGTAGCAGAAAATAATACACTCTTAAACCTCTCTGTAGCTTTAATGATTCTGAAATTATACAACAAGAACATTGCAAAAGCCACACCCATAGTAAGTCCTACAGCTTGTATCACAATGTTTGGATACTTTTCACTCATCGCATCATTGATAATTGCAGAAACTGCACCAATAAAAAAGCCCTCCAAAATACCATATAAAGGGGCCAAATACTGAGCCCATTTCGGTTTGAAAGAAATAGCCAAAACAGTTATAAACCCACCAATAGCACCAATCATTAAAAAAGTCATCATCAATTTAGGTTGGCCATTATAATATTGCTGCCATGTAAATGAAGCAGCACCAATTACCATTAGTAATAAAAAACCAAACTTGTTAATTGCGCCTCTAACAGTCATAGTGCCTTGCAAATCAGCATCATTGGAAAGACTTTTTTCAAAAATTTTTTGGGTTAATGTTGGATTACCCGATTTAAAAATTGACATAGTATTAATATTTAAAGAATAAAGGTAAAGATTATCATACAATTTATAAAGGAACCGTTCGTTAAAAAAAATTAATAGTATTGATAAAAAAATTTAACAACCTATTAAAAGCAATTCCTATAATTTGCACATTATTTACTTTTAATGAAAAGTAGCTTCTCAAAGTAGCTTCTCAAAGTAGCTTCTCAAAAAGCAAATGTTATGCATGTATTCACGAGAAACCCTGATATAAGAATTGCTATTGTTGATGATCACAAACTTTTTAGTGATGGGCTGAAACAAATCCTTGAAAAGTTGCCCGATATAGATGTTGTTTTTGAAGCTGTTAATGGTAAGGATTTGCAAGAAAAACTGAAGCGCCCTGAAAATGAAATTGATATTGCATTAATGGATATTCAAATGCCAATAATGGATGGTTACGAAGCTTCAATTTGGTTGCAGCAAAATTTTCCAAAGATTAAAGTGATTGCATTAAGTATGAGAAATGATGAATTTTCAATCATTAAAATGATTAATCACGGAGCTTGCGGATATATTTTAAAAGAAGCAACAGTAAGAGAGGTGCACGAAACGATCATACAAGTTTTTAAAATTGGATTTTGCCTAGATGTTGCACTAGACGGTGAAATTTTTTATGCCATTACAAAAGATTCAGAAAAACAACTAAAAACAAGTAAACGAAATATAAAATTTTCTCCAAGAGAATTAGAGTTTATACAATATGCCGCATCAGAATTGGCTTACAAACAAATTGCCGAAAAAATGGGTATCAGTTTTACAACAGTAGAAAACTACAGAGCTTCTTGTTTTGAAAAATTAAATATCACTTCACGGGTTGGATTGGTTATTTACGCTATTAAAAATAATATAATCAAAATATAGCTATCACTAGATTCGGATGTATTTTTTTATTGTGCTTCTATTTACCCACCACAATACCAATACTACAATTATTGCTGAAGCAATCGTACTTAAAGAAAGATAAGGTTGTAAAAAAATATGTTGTTGTTGTAAAAAATGATATAGTACATACTGCAATCCTGCAATGATGATTAATACAACACAAGTAACAATAAGGTTAAACGGAAAAAATTGTTGCATTAAAAAGCTTTTCAACTGTTTTGGCGAAGCACCAAGTGTAATCAATAGTTGAATTTCTGTTTTACAAGACGCTATAGTTAGTTGTATAAACAAAGTAAAAATTAATAAAGCAAACAACAACATGGCTGCACCTGTTACCCAACTCACTCCTACAATTGCATTTACAATTTGTCGGTATTTACTGAATCTTGTTTTATCTGCATCTGCTGTTAAACCGTGATTCTGTAAATATTTCACCAACTCGGGATTGCCTGGGTCTTTAGTTTTGATGACAACCCTGCTAGGTTTATTTGAAAGAGAATTGCCAAATCTTTTATTTGCCCATTCCATAAAACTTAGAGGCACCATTACACTAGAAATTCGGTCGCTGAAACCTACAATTCTTCCGGTATAACTTACTTTTTGTCCATTACTGTATTGCAAATTAATTTTAAAAGAAATCATCTTCAAAACATCAGGTGTAATCTGCGGATAGCCTTGCGAAACAGAGAATTGAAAATTATAAATATCCAAAAACATATTAGGTATTATCAATGGAATAAAATCTGCGTTTTCATCCCATTGCCAGTCTTTTGGTTGAATATCAATAAAAGCATCAGGCACGGTTTCAAAAGCAATATCCGTATAAAATGGAAATGTAGATGAATAGCTTTCTATGGATGCTTTAAACCTACTTGCACTTATATTCCCTACACCATCTATAAAAGGTTGACTTTGCAATTGTTTTAGTTCTTCATCAGATAAACTTGTTGCATTAATAGTTTGATTATTTACTTGTTTATTTACAACTAAAAAATTGGCAGTACTATCAGTATTTGTTTTGCCATGCAATAATTCATTGTAATTTGCCTGAATTTGTACTGCACTTAAAATAAGTAACAACGCTACAGACAAGCCTATCACAGCCATTACAAATTTTGTACGGCCCGATGCTGTTGAAATAATTTTTTTTAGAAGCTTTTTTAGCATATTACCAATTATAAAATTAATTTTCGATGGTAATTGAAAAAATTATTATCGTCTAAATCAGTCACAACAAACGCTGCATTTCTTTCAGAACATTCAGCAGCAATTAATTCGGCTGCCTTATTTTTATTGTTATTATCCAAATGACTAAAAGGTTCGTCCATCAATAAAAACTCAAAGGGTTGTACCAATGCTCTGATAATTGCAATGCGTTGTTGTTCGCCATAGCTACATAATGATGCTTTTTGATTAAGAATAGAAGTAATCCCCAAACGAGCAGCCATTTCATCTATCTTTTCAGACGTGCAATAAGGTTGTTGCAGAACACGATTGATCTCAATATTTTCTCTTGCTGTAAGATTGCCAAACAACTTTAAATCTTGAAAAACAATGCTCAATTTTTGTTGACGCACAATTGCAACACTATCAACATTTATTTGTTTGGTATTAATATTATCCCAATAAATATTTCCTTCAAAATCAAATCGGAGTTGATAAAAAAAATGTATCAGTGTTGTTTTACCGGTGCCGCTTGGTGCTTTAATTTTTACCCATTCGCCTGCATTAAAAACTTGATGGGTATTCCATATATCCGAGGAGCGATGTTGCAAGTTTTCTTTTAACGGAATAGGAATAATATTTTCAAGTTTAATCTGCATATACCAAAATCTTCAATGAACAAATAAATTACTGCATAGACTGTGTGGCAACATCTGAAAACACAACAGGGCGGTCTTCATTCATTATTTTAAAGATTCCCGAAATCATTTGCATAACACTCACCAAACTATTTTGTTTTGTATTCGTCATTCTTATTTCACCTTCGGATTTGATGGTCTTTCCATCAAAATTATCCATGGTAAAAACCATATCCTTAAATGTTGCATTAACAAGCTTCATTCCTTCTTCGAAAGATTTTTCCTGAGTGCTTTGCAAAAGCCCATTCATGATTGAGTTAATATCCATAAACATTGTAGTACTTTTCCCTTTCATTTTATCCATTACTTCAACATCAATTTTCGCTTTGGTGTTAGCAGCTTGATAAGCAACATAAGTTAAAGAATCACTAGCCAACACGATATTTTTTTCATCGGATACCAAATATAAATTTGCCATTTTCAACAAATCACCAGCTGCATAACCCGATTTCGTTTTCATCACTGCACCACTCTCTGCTGCTTTATTCATCAGCTTTGTAAAAGCAACCTTGTCTCCAATACTTGCAGTAAATATCATTTTGACGCTTGGCATTTGAATTTTGTTTTTATACGAGCTGCCATCCGGCGTTGTGGCATTAGTTTCTTTTGATTCCAGTTTAAAATCTCCTACAAATACATTGATTTCTCCTTTCATTGCTTTGAAAAAATCGGCAGTTGTTAATCCTTGCTTGCTTAAAAAACCATCTATCAATGCACTCACCTCCAGTTCTTTTAAAACTCCATTGAACAACTCCGGATTAAAAGCAGCCATCATTGCACCATTTATATTGGTAGCAGGAAAATTTTCAATAGCTGCCATATTCACGGTAGGACCAGCATATTTTTTTAAAATACTAGCAAGCATTGGATTAGTTTGGGTAATGCCTTTGGCAACAATTTTACCGTCTTCAAAATTGAAAGTTGTTGTAGAATAATTATCTTTTAACAATGTTTCCAATTTCGGCAAACTCAATGGCATTGCACTTAATGAAGCCAATGCAGCAGCACTTGAATTAAAGATATAACCATCTGCTTTTTCATTAAACATAATGTTGAACGGAGTAACAGATACGACAGACTCTGATTCTTTTAAACTAAAATAGTGCTCTACCTCTTGCTGCACTTCTAACTTAGTTGTACTTTCATCAGGTGCTTTGTAATTACCCAAACTATCATATTCAAACTTTGCAACTTTATTGTACCATGTAACTATGACCACTTCCTGATTCCAGGCAATGATATTTTCATCACTCATTTGTAGATAGTTATAATTTTTCCCTTTAGAAATTGCTTTGTTTTTTGTTTCTTCCTGTTTCTTTAAATAGGCTTGAAATTTGTTTTCATCTTTCATATTGCCCATAAAACTATATGCAGAAGATTGTCCTTTTTTTAAAGAACCTTTTTGCACAAAAAACACATATAAGTTACGGTCTAAGTTGATGCCATTCTCTTTAAACTCTTCCCATAGTTTTTTATTTCTGGCAATTCCGGCAGTGTCAGATTTTTTTTGAAATTGCAGTAAAAAACTATCTACAGATATATTGCCTTTACTCATTTTTTCTTTTAATGAAAGCGGGTCTACAACTATCACTCCTGTAACATCTTTAGGAATATATTTTGCTTCAGTAGCGGCTTTTTTTCCGCAAGAAGTAACAATGATTGTTGCTGTTACAGTAATGAGTAATAAGTAAGGTATTTTATGCATAATTTTTATTTTAAAACCGAAAGTAAAGTTTTGTTTTGAAATACTACGGCATATAATCTATTATTTGAAGATTGGTAAAAAGTAGATATTGAATGGCAAATGTTAATTGGGCTTATTTTAAGAATAATAACTAGTTACTCAAAACTAGAATGGTATGTTTGCATGAATTATTAGAATTGGTTCATTAAATTATCAGTATGTCATTTTCATCGCTTGGGTTATCGTCACAGTTATTACATACATTGGCTAAACAACATTATACTGACCCTTATCCCATACAACAAGAAGCAATCCCTGCAATACTTTCGGGTAAAGATGTATTGGGTGTAGCACCAACCGGATCGGGGAAAACAGCAAGTTTTGCATTACCAATTTTACAACAATTTCAAAAAAAGCCCATTGCAAAAAACAGATTTATCAAAGCATTGATTTTAGTTCCTACAAGAGAACTAGCAGTACAAGTTGGTGATGTGTTTACAATTTTTGCTGCACAATTGCCACGAGCAGTAAAAATTTTATCTGTATTTGGTGGAGTTTCAATTAATACTCAAATGATTCACTTACAGGGTGTAGAATTATTAATTGCAACACCAGGTAGATTATTGGATTTAATAGATTCAAAAGCACTCAATATTTCTGAGATTGATATATTGGTTATTGATGAGGCAGATAAAATGTTGAATCTTGGATTTAAAACAGAAATGACTTCAATCTTTTCACTTTTACCAGTACAGCGCCAAAACTTATTGTTTTCTGCAACGCTGGGAAAAGAAATTAATACAATTACAGAAATGCTATTGCACAATCCTGTAAAAATTGAAGTAAAAGAGGATTTGAATCATATTGATTTGATTCAACAAATAGCTTATGATGTTGCAGAAGAAAGAAAAGGACCAATGCTTCGATATTTGATTCAAGAAAAAAATATACAGCAATTGTTAGTATTTACTTCTTCCATTCATAGGGCAGATGCTGTGGTTGAAAAATTAAAAACTCATGGTGTTAATGCAGCTGCAATACATAGTAAAAAAAGCCAGGGAGCAAGAACGGATGCTTTGAAAAATTTTAAATCTGGTTGTGTGAAAGTATTGGTAGCAACCGATTTGGCATCAAGAGGTATTGATATTAATTCATTGCCATTTGTCATAAATTATGAATTACCAAGATCTCCAAAAGATTATATCCATAGAATAGGAAGAACCGGACGTGCAAATTCATCGGGAACTGCCATTTCATTAATTGGACCCGATGAACAACATCATTTTAAAATCATACAAAAAAAGATGGGAAAAAAAGTTGAAATAATTGAAACTGAAAAATTGGATTTAAAAGGTTATTAATGCCCTCAAACAATGATGATATGCGTTTGTAAAAATGGTATAACAGGCAAGTCATTCAATGAATAACATTCTTACCGCTTGCAAAATGGCATACAGTGCAACTATAGTTTTTTATTATAGTAATCAATAAGCCTTTCTTATTTTAAGAACATAAAAGTAATCAGATACTTCCTCCCTTAATCACTCTTAAAATAATAGCGATTAGTGCAATCACTAATAATACATGTATGATTCCTCCAGCATGAAATCCAAAAAAGCCTATTAACCACCCTATGATTAATATTATAGCAATAATATACAGTAGTCTTCCCATGGTATTTATTTGAATAACCAATTTCAAAAAAAAGATTGACTAAAAAAATGATTATGATTGTGATTAGATTGATTAAAAAAATTTAATTCTCAGCAACAACCATTCAATAGCATTAGTACATTCGCAGCATGACAATAATTCCGCTTTCTGAAGGCACTTTTACTATAGATAAAACAAAAATTTTTGTTCCTTTTGATATTGAAAATGATGATTTACAACAACGCCCAATTGGAAGTTTGCTAGTAGAAGTACAACCCTTTGTAGTGATTACGTCAAAAGATATTTTATTGATTGATACTGGACTTGGCTTTTCTGTGAATGGTCAATTACAATTGCATCAAAACCTTATAGCCCGAGGGATTCAGCCCGAACAAATTACAAAAGTATTGATGAGCCATTTGCACAAAGACCATGCCGGAGGTGTAAGTAAAAGAGATACGATTGGCAATTATCATTTAAGTTGCCCTAATGCAAAATATTATGTGCAGAAGAAAGAATTTGAATTGGCAATGGAAACTGGTTACCCAAGTTATATAACTGATGAATTTGCAGTTCTAGAAAATCATCCACAAGTTGTATGGATGGATGGAAATGGAATTATTGATAATTATATACGATATGAAATTACGGGTGGGCATAGCCGTTTTCACCAAGTATTTTGGATAAAAGAAAACAATGAGGTTGTTTTCTTTGGTGGTGATGATGCACCACAATTACAACAAATGAAAAGCAAGTTTGTAGCCAAGTATGATTTTGACGGAAAAAAATGTATGGAATTAAGACAAACATGGTGGAATGAGGGCAACACCCATCATTGGAAATTTTTATTTTACCACGATATTAAAACGCCTTTTTTTATAGGTTGATAAATTAATAATCGAGTAAATCCTTTAATTTATTAGGTTGTAAGGGGGTATTGAAAACTGTATTTTAAACATTTTATTATTGAGGCCCTTTCGTTTTTTCTTGTGCGCGTTTTCTCAATTCTTTTTGCAGTTCAATTCTAAATTCACCTTCTGCTTTAAATGTGTTATTAACCCTAATATCATCATTCAAAATTTTTTTAAACTCCGGCTTATACCTTTTTTTGATATTTAAAACAGCCTCTCCAAAAGCAAGTTCATCTTGCATATTGGCTTGCCTTGCTTTTTTTATTTCATTGTCATAAGCATTGTAAGTAGGCCAAAATTTTTGAGCTTCATCTGCCGATAAATTAATGTACTTTGTCATAAAAGCAATTTTCACAGCTTCTAATCTGTTGGCTCTCATGCCTCCGCCTCTTGGCTGTGCAAATGACACAAAAAATGCTGCCATTGCAAAAACGTATAAAATCAATTTCTTTTTCATCTTATTATATTTCAAGTTTAATTTTCTTTATTATTTAAAGTTGTGTTTTCGTTTTGTTGCAAATAATGTTGAATTTCTTCCTCAGATGCAGCTTCTAAAAAGTAATTATTTTCCGGTTCATCTACCAAAGGACTTATAACAGAAAATTCAATATTTGGTTGAGATTCAAGGTACTGATGAATTTCATCGGCACTTGTTACAGCTACTTCCTTTTCAAAATCAAACGAGATGCGAGTTGACTTTAAATATTGAACAGTACCTACAGATAATATTCCTACAATCATTGCCGCAGCTGTATAACTGATAAATCTGGCAACGCTTCTAAAAGGAACTATTTTTGTTGTTGTATTTACTTCTAATTGATCAAAGTAATCATCAGGTATAGCATTAGGTGGTTGTTTATCAATGGAATTTAATAATGGGGCAATTTTTTGTAATTCATTAACAATGGCATTACTATTTGAATCTTGTAATTTTATTTTTGACAAAACATCTTGAGACAATCCATCAAAATAACCTTTTGGAATTGTAAAGTGAGAGGTATTATTTTCCTGCTTTAATCCTTGTAATTGAATTTCAGCCATTATTTCAGATGACAATTGATTAAAATAATTTACCGGAATTGTATAAGTATCTTGCCCCTTGCAACTCATAATTGCTGGTGCAACTTCTTGTAATTCTTGTAATATGTTATCTATCTTTTGCATTTCTTGTTTTAATGACAATTAATGAATCTTAAAGTTTAATTTCCTAAAATAAAGTCTTGAATTTTTTTTGCTGCATGATGATAACTTGCTTTTAGTGCTCCTTCACTCGTGCCCAATACCCGACTCATTTGTTCATACGGCATTTCATCATAGTATCTGAGGTTAAAAACCAATCGTTGTTTTTCGGGTAATTGCTGAATAGCTAGTTGTAATTTCCATTCGAGTTTGTTGGCATCAAAATTTTGATCTGTTTTTATAATGTTGCATAGTCCCGTTTCTACATCATTTAAACTGATAGATGATTTGCGTTTTTGCTGGTCTAAAAATGTTAGGCTTTCATTTGTTGCAATTCTGTACAACCAGGTGTAAAGCTGGCTATCTTCTCTGAAATTTTCCAATCCTTTCCATGCCTTGATAAACATATTTTGCAAAACATCATTGGTATTTTCATGATCTACTACCATTCTTCTGATATGCCAATACAATCTTTCCTGGTATTTTTTTATAATAGCAGTAAAAGCCTGCTCTTTGGTTGCAGGTAATCTAAATTGAACCAATAATTCAGCATCGTCAATGTTCATCTAGCAAGTTTAAGCTTTCTTATGATAAAGATTTGTTGAAATGGTTTAAAAGGGGGAAAACTCAAATTAAAAACAAAGTAAAAAAGTCTAAAAAAGATGATAAATCCAAAAATTCATCAACTTATTTTACCACTCATCAAAGAAATGCAGAATTTTTTTCAACAACACAATCTGTTGAAATGATTGTATTCATTGAGTTTTTCGAAAATTTCATGTAACAGTTGGTTGCAAGCTACTAATTTAAAATAGGTACTTTGTTTTGCATAGTACTAAAAAAGTCTGATCTTTACATTTTAAAACAAACCAAACAATGGATATTCAAAATACACAAAGTCAAATGCGGAAGGGGGTACTTGAGTTTTGCATATTATCAATTATACGACAGGGAGAAGTTTACCCGAGTGATATTGTAGATAAAATGAAAGCAGCCAATTTACACATACTCGAAGGAACATTATACCCTTTATTAACTCGATTAAAAAATGCAGGTTATTTAACCTATAGATGGGTAGAAAGTGTAAGCGGGCCACCAAGAAAATATTTTATCATGACAGACATAGGATTACAATTTTATGATGAATTAGAAAAAACATGGAATGAATTGGCTGAAGCGGTAAAGACTCTAACACAAGTTCCAAACAAATAAAAAACTATTAAATACATTAACATGAAAAAGGTGATAAATATAAATTTTCAAGGTAGCGTGATACCAATTGAAGAAACTGCTTACGATATTTTGAAACAGTACATACAAAGCTTAAGAAATTATTTTGCAAATGAAGAAGGCAAAGAAGAAATTATCAACGATATAGAAGGTAGAATTGCAGAACTTTTTGGCGAAACCTTAAAAAAAGGAACTACTTGTATTGGTGATGAAGAAGTAAATAAAATAATTGACAGCATGGGACGACCTGCTGATTTTGATGCTGATTCAGATTTTGTGCAGCCCAATAAAACACAAGAAAAAACTAACTACAATGCAAATTTTAATGAACACAAAAAATTATACAGAGATGAAAATCAAAAAGTAATTGGTGGTGTTTGTAGTGGAATAGCCAATTATTTGAATATTGATCCACTTATTGCAAGAATTTTATTTGTTGTATTTTTTGGATTTGCATTCTTATTGTATTTGGTACTTTGGATTGTGATTCCAAGTTCAGCAACAAAGGTAATTGGCAGTCAACGTAAAAGATTTTTTAGAGACACTGATGATAAAATAATTGGCGGTGTATGTAGTGGCATCAGTCAATATTTTGGTATCAATGTTTGGATACCAAGATTATTGTTTTTATTGCCCTTTTTATCATTTGGATTTAATTTTTCACATTGGAATTGGTGGAACTTAAACCACATTTGGAATATCACGTTTAGCCCTGGTTCTTTGTTTGTTTATATTATTTTATGGTTGGTATTGCCTGAAGCAAAAACGGCTGCAGAAAAATTAGAAATGAAAGGTGAAAAAGTAGATTTGAATAGTATAAAAAATACCATACAAAGTGATATGGAAGGCTTTGGTAAAAAGGCAAAAAATTTTGGAGAACAATTAAGTTCAAAGGCTACAATTATAAGCAAGGAAGCTGGTGAAAAAGCAAAAAAATTTTCTGAAGAAGCAACTAACAAAGCTAAAAAAAGTAATGTTGGATTAGGAAGAATATTGATAGTATTTATAAAAGCATTTGTATATTTTATTATAGGAATAATTGTATTTGCATTAGTAGTTTCTTTGTTTTCAATCGGCGTTGCATTTACAGCATTATTACCGTTTAAAAATTATCTAATCAACAATGGTTGGCAAAATGTATTTGCATGGGGAACATTGTTATTATTTATATGGCTACCAATTATAGCAATAGTGGTATTTATTATTCGTAGGCTTACAAAAATGAAAGGCCATAGCTCTGTTGTTCGATATGCTTTTATTAGTTTATGGATATTGGGATTAGCAAGTTTTATAGGTTTAATAGTTACTTTAAGTAAAGAATTTAAATATAGAAACAATCCGGTTGAGGAAACGATTGTGCTTAGCAACCCAAGTATAAAAAAATTAGAAGTCAAAGCCTCATCAATAAGCAAATACTATGATAATAATTGGTTTGAATTAGAACATTTTGCAGCTATAAATGAAGACTCTGTATTTGTGAGAAATATAATTGTGAGACTAACCAAATCAACTAATGATAGTTTTCATGTTACAATGGTGAAATTGAGTAATGGCAGTAGTAAATCACAAGCAAATAATTTGGTTTCAAAGATTGATTATCACATCCAACAAAATGATACCACACTTTTACTAGACAAAGGCATTGTAATTACTCCTTTGGATAAATTTAGAAATCAACAAATCATTGTTACCATAGCAGTACCAATTGGTAAAAGAATTTTAATTAAAGAAAATTCAGGCTGGAATTGGAAAACAAATGCCAAAATCAACTTTGGTTTATATACAACTAACGGATTTAGTTATGGTATCAACAATAACTCTTGGGAGGAATGGAATAATGATGGAGAACGAGCATACCACTGGAATCACAATGTAGAATATATTATGACTGCTGATGGATTGAAGATGACAGAGAACAATAATCTTGAAACACTGCTGGAATCATTAGATGGAAAAGTTGATGGGGAATTTAATATTGATGGAAACAAAATAAAAATAAACGGAGAATTCAATAAAAACAGAGAAAAAAATAAAGAGCAATTAAAAAAAGAATATGATGAAACCCAAAAGAAAGCAGATGAATTAAAAAAAGAGTTGGAAAAACAAACCATTGATTCTAATAAGAAAGTAATATCTAAACCTATCGTTCAAAAAAGCAACACAAATTCATTGAAATTGGAAAATGATTTTGAACTAGAAAATTTCATTATGATGCGCTTTTGCATTTAAAAATAGAAATGATTGGTGTTGTAAAAGGGGTAAATTGGTTGCTAAAATTATAGTGATGCAGTTCTACTCCTTTTTTATTTTAGCAATACATTTGGTTTATTATTCACTTACTTTTACAGCCCTTAAAAGTATGTTGGAACAAGTGCTATAGAATGCAAATTTTCATGTGTACTTTTTCAATTAAAAAAAAATATTATCATATGAAAAACACGCCTTTCACAGAAAAACACACTGCATTAGGTGCTAAGATGGCTGAATTTGCCGGCTACAACATGCCTATTTCTTACACAGGTATCAATGACGAACACGCAGCGGTAAGAAACAATGTGGGCATTTTTGATGTGAGTCATATGGGAGAATTTATTTTAAAAGGAGCCGATGCTTTAGATTTAATACAACGTGTAACAAGCAACGATGCAAGTAAATTAACAGCTGGAAAAGCACAATACAGCTGCTTTCCTAACGATGCCGGTGGAATTATTGATGATCTGATTGTTTATTGTGTAGAAGAAAACAAAGTGTATATGTTGGTTGTAAACGCAAGTAATATTGAAAAAGATTGGAACTGGGTTTCCAAACACAATTCCAAAAATGTTGAAATGCATAATATCAGCGACAGAACTTGTTTGTTGGCAATTCAAGGCCCTAATGCTACCAAACTATTGCAGCCATTAACCGACATGGATATCATGAATTTGAAGTACTACACGTTTGTAAAAGGAACTTTTGCAGGTATTGAAAATGTACTGGTGAGTGCAACAGGATATACAGGTGCAGGAGGTGTAGAAATATATTTTGAAGACAGCAATAATGCAGCAAATATCATTTGGGATAAAATGATGGAACTTGGAATTAAGCCAATTGGCCTGGCAGCAAGAGATACATTAAGATTAGAAATGGGTTACTGCTTATACGGAAATGATATTGATGATACTACTTCACCTTTAGAAGGCGGATTGGGATGGATAACAAAATTTACCAAAGACTTTACTGCAAAAGAAATTTTAGAAAAACAAAAAGCAGCAGGCATACAAAGAAAGTTAGTAGGTTTTGAAATGATAGACCGTGGAATTCCAAGACATGATTATTTAATAAAAGATGGAGCAGGGAATTTAATTGGAAAAGTTACAAGTGGCACACAAGCACCTAGCTTAGGTAAAGCAATAGGACTGGGCTATGTAGGAATTGAGCATGCTGCAATTGACAGTGAAATATTCATTGAAATAAGAAACAATCTTGTAAAAGCAAAAGTGGTAAAAGTTCCTTTTGCTTAATAAAATATTTTAAACCTATTTGATGTTATTGAATTAAAAATAATTTTTGCGAATGAGCAAACCTACCCTTCATACAATTCTTTCACCGCAACTTTTAAATATTTACGATGTAAACAACAGCATTGTTGTAATCATTGATGTTTTCAGGGCTACAAGTACCATTGCCACTGCTTTGTATCATGGTGCAGCAAAAATAATTCCGGTTGATTCGGTAGAACTTTGCATCGAACTTGGCAACAGCACGCCTAACAGTATTACAGCAGGAGAAAGAGATGGAAAAGTAATTGAAGGATTACAATATGGAAATAGTCCGGCAGAATATCCACGCAGTTTTATCGAAGGAAAAACACTGGTATTAACCACTACCAACGGAACAAAGCTTTTACACATGGCTTTGGCAAATGGTGCAAGTGAAATTATTACCGGATCTTTTCCCAATTTAAATTCAGTATGCAATTATTTACTACAACAGAATAAAAATGTTTTTTTAGGTTGCAGCGCATGGAAAAACAGATTCAATTTAGAAGACACATTGTTTGCAGGTGCTGTTATTAATCAAATCAAAAATCATTTTACCATCCATTGCGACAGCAGCTTAATGGCAGAACAAATGTATCAGATGCATCAAAATGATTTATACAGTTTTGCCCGCACAACAACACATTGGCATAGACTCAGCAAATTTGGATTGGATAAAGACTTGGAATATTGTGTTACAAGAAATATTGCAGATGTTTTGCCTCAATACCAAGACGGGAATTTGATAGTAAAATAATTTAATTAACCAATCCGTGTTTATCACTGTTACCTTAATAAAATAATCGTCCCTTTTTTTGTTTCACTTGGTTTATTCGAGATAGCATAAGACGCCACCCAAACATACACACCAAGGTCAGCATCTTTGCCATTCATCATACCATTCCATTTGATAAATGGATTATTAGTTGCAAATATCACTTGGCCCCATCTTCCATAAACTACCATATTAAAATTAGTTACTGCAGCTAAATTTCCAAGAGGTCCAAATGTATCATTCTTCTGATCTTTATTAGGAGTGAATGAAGATGGGAAATATAAATCACTACAATCCACAACAACTTCAATTGTATCTCTTGCTGTACAACCATCTGCATCTTTTACCTGCACATAATAAGTACCGGTTTTGGTTACTGTAAATGTTGGTGCAACAGAATAATTTTGCCATGAATAACTTGAGAAATTTCCAGGATTCAGTACCAATTGCCCTCCAGGACAAAATGAAGTATCCTTACCCAAATTAATAGCAATAGACTTTGAAGAATCTGCAATTTTGATTCCTTGTAAATTGATGATACAATTTTGAAGATCTTTAATTGTTAAATTATAGGTACCTGCAACTAAATTATTTTGCAAAGCAGTCACCCCATTATTACTCCATAAAAAATTGTACGGAGCAGTTCCTCCGATCACACTTACATATGCACTTCCATTGTTATTTCCACACAAAGCCGGCTTCGTTTCAATCGTTGCAACCAACAACGGAGGTTGGGTCAAAGCTACATTAGCCACCGTTGTACATGCATTGTTACTACTTACGGTAACGGTATAATTACCTGCCGGTAAATTAGTAACGGAAGGAGTTGTTTGTGGTGGAAGTGTATTCCATAGATAACTATAATTATTATTCCCTCCGATAACAGAAGTTGAAATTGCACCGGTATTCAAGCCATTACATACAATTGAAGAAGTAACTATTGTGTTTACTTGCAAAATCGTAATTTGTTTGGTGGTATTCACAACAATATTTCCGGGAAATGTTGCTGTGAGAGAAACAGTATATAAACCCGGAGCAGAAAACTGATGTGTTGGATTTTCTATAGTAGAAGTATTATTGACAGAAGCAACATCCCCAAAATTCCATAGAAAATTAGTTGCACAAATTGCAGATGTATTGGAAAATGATACATTGTTATTTACAGAGCAGTTGTAATTAAATCCAACTGTATTAGGTGTTGCATCAGACACAACAAAATCATCTACTGCAAACCCATTAAAATTATTACACGTATTCCCTGAAACAAAATTAAATCTGAATATAACATTTGTAGCTCCTGCCAAATTACTCAAAGTGTGTTTTGCAGTTACCCATCCATTGCTTCCACCACCGCCCAAACAGCTTCCTACATTGGGTTGTATATTGCCACTCCATCCATCAGTTCCCAAATTATTTACACCGGCATAATTATACCAGTTACTGCCCACACAATTGGTATTTGAATTAATACTTCCAATAGTTTCCCAAGAAGTACCCCCATCTATACTATATTGAAAATTTGCTGCATCATACTTCTTTTCTGTTTCCCAAAAAACACTGCAACTAATTTGTGGATTCGATAAGGAAGAAAAATTAAAACAAGGACTTTGCAACCATGAATTTGCATTGCTGATATAACTATTATTCACAAGCCCTCCCACAATCCAGCAATTCACACCACTTGCAGCTGCTGTAATTACGTTTTTTGATGGAGTTCCAAAAGTCCAGTCGTTATTGGTTCCGCCGGAAGTCCAGTTATTTTGTCCACTCTCAAAATTTTCAAAATAAGGAAAGGATGTAATACCATTATTACACTGTGAAGAAGCATCACCATACAATAAAATAAGGAAAACAAAAGAAAATAAAAGCTGAAGAGTTCTCATGATAGTTACCCAACTTAAAATATACAACGAAACTAACTTAAAAATTTTGAGTTCATTTCATTAAATATTGAAACAATTAATATTATAGACTGGAGCAGCATATAAAAATTATTGTATTTTACACTGCTGTTTAAAATTTATGAATTAGTAATTTCTATGAAAAGTCTCTATGTAACCAAGCTAATAAAAATCTTTTTTTTATCGATATTAATTACTGCAATTTCAATCTGCTCTTTTGCACAAGAAAAAAATTTAGATACAACTTCTATTAAAGTTGATACTGCTGTACTTATAAATACATCTGCCGATAGATTAAAAGATATTAAAAAATTAGAGGACGAACGCTTCAAAATCCCTGCTGATTTAATTTTTAAATTAAAAAAAATGGGGCCCGATGAATTGGTAAATCTTAGCGAACGGTTTATTTACAATGATAAAGTTGAGGATGAAAATGGCGATAATTATGAAGTTACAATCACAGTACGTTTAGGGTTTAGTCAGGATATGATCACAGGCATTGTAAAAGAAGTACCATTGTACAATAGTGCAAAAAAAGAAACCAATGTCATTAACATAAAAATTCCGGTACAATTTTGTTGCTCCACTCCAATTGATACTTTGCATAAAAAACAACATTGTGGTAAGATGAGTGAATTGAATGATTTTGAGGAAAAAGAACATTGTAAAGCTTGGATTCAGAAAGACAAGACACAACAAGACAAAGAAGCAGCAAAAATTATTGCTGATAGTATCGCAAAAATGCAAAGCAAAACAAACCTTAAGAAAAAAGGGAATACTACAAATAAAATAGGAATTGATAGTATTGGAGGTTTTGGGAAACCAATACCCAAAGGGAAAACATCTCAGAAAAATAAAAGTGCTTTTGAAGAAATAGAAGTTACAGACAGTACTGGTAACGTAATTTCTGTAATAACTGTTCCTTATAAAAAAGGGAAAAAGAATAATAAATCTCAAAAGCAAACAAATTCAATACAACCAATAACTGATTCTATAAATTACAAGTCAGAAAATCTAACCCCCATCATTAAAGATTCTTCATTAAATGAATTTGGCAAAAAACCCGATAATAAAAAGAAAAAAAGAGGATAAAAAAATTCTGGATTTTTTGATTGTACTTAATACTGTCCAGTACTCAGCATTACCAAAGTGCATGCTTCCAAAGGCTTAATATCATTGGCTTTCAGCAAATCATATAATTCTTCATTTTCTGTACCAGGATTAAAAATGATGCGTTTTGGATGTAATGCGATCAAATAATCATAGTACTCTTTTTGTGCTTCCGCATTGATGTATAAAGTAACAGTTTCAATTCCTTTTTGTGGTAGCTGTTTGGTAATAACCATATCGGCAATAATTCCTTCTTTTCTTCCAAATGCGATTACATCGTGTTCGTGTGCTCGCAACATTTGTACTGCTTTGTAGCTATACCTTTCCGGGTTTTCAGAAGCACCAATTACCAGTGTTTTATATGCCATTTTTATGAATTTATTTTTGTTTACAATCAACCTCCCGATCCATTATTATCTCCATTCAATAAGGTACGAATACTTTCCAATAAAATTTCACTTTTCTTCGCTTGAAAAATTGTCACCCTGTCATTACTCAATCTCAGCTGATATTTTTTCCCTTCAGCTAAGATCTTATCGAACCCGGGATTCCACTTCTTAAACTGAACAATATCCATTAATAAAAAATCGGTTATTACAACACTCAAATACCTTCCACTAACTTCAATTAAAGTAGTATTTTTCAATTCATATTCCGTTAAAGGAACGCCCAAGGCATTAGTAGCAGCGACTTGCGCTTTATACTGTTCTGTTTCAGCGGCAGTCATTGTTGTCCATCCTCCACCACCTTCAAAAATGTAATGTGTACCAATATATTTTTTAACATGCGTTCTTGTTTCCTCTGCCAGATAATATTGTAAATCCCAAAAACTTTTGCTGCCACTTTTTTTAATAGCTTGCTTCACCCTTCCCACACCTCCATTGTATGCAGCCACTACCAAAAGCCAATCACTAAATGTTTCAAACAATTCTTTAATCAGTTTTGCTGCAGCATGTGTACTTTTATAAAAGTTTGTTCGCTCGTCATAATCTCTATTAACCACTAATCCAAATCGTTTGGCTTCATAAGGCATCAATTGCCAGGGACCAACAGCACCTGCCCACGAAATTGTACCGGGTTGCAAACTACTTTCAATCACACTTAAATATTTTAAAGTTGTCGGAATTTTATACTGCGTTAAAATGTTATCATACAAATCAAAATATGGTTTGCCCCAAACTTTCATTTTTTCATACTCTTTTGTTTGTTTAAGTGCATATTGTTGGACAAACGATAAGGCCTCTGCATTTATTGGAATTTTAACAGTCAATGCTTCATTGTTGTTTACTAATAAATTTTTTGTTGCAGTATCAGTTATTAAAATATTTTGTTGATGTCGGAATTCTCTTGCATACATCGTACTACTAACGCCAAAAGTTAGCATCAAAATAATGATGTATATTTTCAACAATTTGTTACGAGAGAAATTCATTTTTTTGATTGTGCTTTTTTATTATTAGTTGTTCCCCGCCGTTTGCGGGTCGGGCTTTTCGTTGCAAGTTCTCGTGCTACATGCAGCAATGCGGGCTTTCCACTGCAATCTCTAACACACACGTTCCATTCAATATCAGAACAACAAAAGAAATTATTTTAAATGCATCAATACTTTGCTAAGCCGATGCAAATTTATTTCATCAAAATGAGCACACATTACCTGTAAACCAAAAGGCATACCATTACTATGTTTGAACAATGGCAGCGAAACTGCAGGTATACCAACAAGATTTGCAAATACAGTATAAATATCAGCCAAATACATCGCCGTTGGGTTGTCACTTTTTTCACCAAACTTCCAAGCCGTTGCAGGAACAGTAGGAGAAATAATTGCATTGTAATCAGTAAATATTTCCTTTGCTCTTTGATACAACAATTGCCTTACCTGTTGTGCTTTTGTAAAATAGGCATCATAATATCCCGAGCTTAAAACAAAAGTTCCAAGCATTATTCTACGTTGCACTTCTTTGCCAAAACCTTCGCTCCTGCTTGCTTTATACAACTCAGTTAAATCACTATTTTTTTGTGCGGTTTGATGTCCAAATCTTACGCCATCAAACCTAGAAAGATTACTGCTAGCCTCAGCAGTTGTTAAAATATAATAAGTGGGTACAACATAATCCAACCAATCAAAATTGATTGGTTCAACCGTGTGACCTTGTGCTTTTAATAATGCAATAAAAGAAAGTATTTGCTGTTTTATCTCAGCATCTAACCCTTCATTTTCGAGTGCTTCTTTAAAATAAGCTAGCTTGTATTTTTTAGTATCAGGCTCCAATAAAGCAGCATATGGTGGCACTTCTTTTTGCGAAACAGTGCTATCAAAATCATCAGCACCTGCAATCACTTCCAATGTTAATGCAGCATCTTCAATTGTATTTGCAAATACCCCAATTTGATCAAATGAAGATGCATAAGCAATCAATCCATACCTCGAAACCCTTCCGTAGCTTGGCTTTAAGCCTACAATACCACAAAAATCTGCCGGTTGCCTTACCGATCCTCCGGTATCGCTTCCTAAGCTTACCATGCACATTCCCGCCTGAACCGCAACTGCACTTCCTCCCGATGAACCACCTGGCACTCGGCTTTCATCCAAAGTGTTTTTTACTACACCAAAAGCCGAATTTTCACTGCTGCTTCCCATTGCAAATTCATCGCAATTATTTCTGCCAATAATAATCGCATCTTCTGCCAATAATTTTTCAACAGCAGTTGCATTGTAAATAGAACTAAAATTTTCAAGCATCTTTGAAGCAGCCGAAACCTTATGACCATTGTAACAAATTACATCTTTAATAGCAACTATCACCCCATGCAATTTGCCCAAAGGTTTCCCGTATTTTCTTTTTGCATCTAATAATACCGCTGCTTCTAATGCCTCATTTTCAAATACTTCTATGAAGGCATTAAGCTGTTGATTTTTTCTTATTTGCTGCAGATAATACGTAACCGTTTCAACACAAGTAACAGTACCTGATGCTAAACTATTGTGATACGCTTTTATAGAAGGAAATGGGAACAAGATTATTTGGAATTATGAAATTAAAAGTATGGTTTTATCAATTACTACTCCCATTCAGCTTCAGCCTTCACCTCTTTCTTTTCCACTCTTTTGCAAATAAGAATACTAACTTCATATAGTATTATAAGTGGGATGCTACAAATGATTTGGCTAAACATATCTGGCGGAGTAATTATTCCGGTAAGTACCACAATTATTAATATGGAATATTTTCTAAATTTTTTTAATGAGGTTGCACTTACAATACCAATTTTTGCTAAAAAATATAAAATCAATGGCATTTGAAAAGCCAAACCACACCCCAATGTAAGCGGCAATACAGTATTAAAATAACTGGTTATAGTTGGAATATTTTTTATTTTATCATCTAATGAAAAATTAGCAAAGAAATTTACCGTGTATGGCGACAACACAAAATACCCAAAGCTTATCCCTATAAAGAAAAGAAAAGAAACCCAAAAAATTACACCACGTGAATTAGACAATTCGTTCTTGCTAAGCGCAGGTTTAATAAACTTCCAAAACTGCCATAAAACATAAGGAAAGGCAAGTATAAAACCTCCAATTACTATTACATCCAAGTACACATCAAACTGTCCTGTAAGCGTTGTACTTTGCAAATCCAGATGAATTTCTTTCATGCAAAACTTGTTACCAAAACCAAAATAATTGCTCAGTTTACATAAGTAAGTGTACGTTGGAAAATCTGATCTTGTTGGTCCCAACAAGATTCTTTGAATTATAAAATTATTGTAAAAAGCCACTACAACTGCGCCAATTACAGTAGCCACGGCGGCTCTGAATAAATGAGCTCTTAGTGCATCTAAATGCTCAATAAAAGTCATTTCTGCTTTATCACTCATTAGATTTCTTAAGTTGTATTTAAGAATGAAAAATAATTTATCAAAACTTACCTGTAAAATAAAACCTCGCAAATGAACTGCGAGGTTTATAATATATTATTTACTTTTTTTGTAGAATTAATGCTTAGTAGTAGAATCTTCTTTAATTGAATTTTCTATCTCATTTTTTACATTATTCTTTGCATCATTAAACTCTCTGATTCCCTTGCCTAAACCTCTCATTAATTCAGGGATTTTTTTACCTCCAAACATCAGTAATACCACTAAAAATATTACGATCATATGTTCGAAAGAAAGGGCCAAAATTGTAAAACCAAGAATTGAAGTAATCATAACGATTGTTTTAGAATTACTGTAAAATTAAGCTTAAATAAATTAAACTAGTTAACTCTTTTTTCTTTGATTCTTGCACTCTTACCACTTCTTTCTCTTAAATAGAACAATTTAGCACGACGTACTTTACCTGTTTTATTCAAAATAATACCATCAATATTTGGAGAAAGTATTGGAAACAAACGTTCTACACCTATACCATCTGATATTTTACGAACAGTAAATGTTGCAGTTGCACCACTACCTTGTAATTTAATAACATCGCCTCTAAAGCTTTGAATACGCTCTTTACCGCCCTCTACAATCTTGTAGTTAACGGTAACGTTATCACCCGCTTTAAACTTCGGGTATTCTTTTTTTGCTGTTAATTGCTCATGCACAAATTGTACTGCTGATTGCATAACTTAATTTTTTTTCGGAGGGCAAAAGTAAGGAGATTATCCTATAATTAATATTGTTTTTTAATTTTTTTTAGGGTTTTGTCTGAAAATAGCATTAAAAGTAGCTTTTAAAAGCAATTGTATGACATTTACCCAACCAGGTCAAGCTATATTTGCCTTATGCAATTGCCTTTTTTTTACGAGCCAGGATTAATTGAAACCAATTCGCTCTTTACACTAAGTGAAGAAACCAACAAACATGCCATTCAAGTGCTTCGGATGAAATTGAATGATGCCTTACATCTTACCAACGGCAAAGGTTTGTTATGCAGGGCTATATTATCCAGTGCAGATAAAAAACAAAGTGTTGTTACCATTCAATCCGTTCAATTTTTTGAAGAAAACCCAATCAAATTATCAATAGGCATCTCAATATTAAAAAATACAGCCAGATTAGAATGGTTTGCCGAAAAAGTGACTGAACTAGGAATTGGAAGCATTCACCTTTTACAATGCCACCGAACAGAAAAACAACATTTTCGTTTTGACAGATTAAATAGCATTCTAATTGCTGCAATGTTGCAAAGCCAACAAACCTGGTTACCCATTTTACACGAGCCAAGACCTTTTTCTGAAATATTACAATTAGCCGATTGCCCTATTAAATTGATTGCTCATTGTGAAGAAAGAGACAAAATTCCGGTTCAAAAAATTAAAATGACAGCAAATTCTTTGATGCTGATTGGACCCGAAGGTGATTTTACTACCGATGAAATACATCTTGCGCTAAAAAATAATTTTACAGCAGTTAGTTTAGGTAAGACCCGACTCCGTACAGAAACTGCAGGTGTAGTTGCAGCTACAATACTTACATTAAGCTAGAATTAATATTTTTTGTACTCCGGAAAATCATTAACAACAACTGTCATCTTTAATTCAAACACAAATCAGTTGGGTTACTTCAGTAATAGAATAATATAGCCGAAAGAACATAAGAACTTCTTTTTTCTGAAATCTAATTACGTTCTTACTCAAGCATTATTATGAAATTTATTTTGATTGTCGCATTTATTTGTGTGTTGAAAGTATTTGGAAGTTGCAAAAACAATACGCAAATTGAAATTCTAAAAACTGACACAAGTATTAATGTAACCAACTCATTCAACACATTGTTTTTAGATAGTGTTCAGTTATCGAATTTTTTGAAAGAACATAATTTTTTAAAAAAATTTTCGAACCAGTTTTTCGATTTTTACAAATCAAGGAATTATCAATATGCCTGGTTTGATTCAAGTGGACATACACAACAAGCTTCTAATTTTATCAATCTCTTACAAACAACCGTAGAAGCTTTACAGGACAGCAGTTTATACATCAATGAATTCAATAAAATTGAACAAAAATTTCAAAAGGAGAAGCCATCATATACAAAAGACGAAATTTTGCATACCGAGTTAAACTTAACCGGTCAGTTTTTTTTGTATGCAACAAAAGTGTACAAAGGCAGTAATATCAATGCTGATGAGTTGGGTTGGTATATTCCAAGAAAAAAAATTGATTTAAAAAAAATATTGCTTTCCACATTAGAGTCTGACTCAGTTGCACAACAACATTATGCACCTGTAAATCCAACGTATTTCAGGCTGCAAGCCGCACTACCATTTTATCATGAACTTGTAAAAAAAGAAAAATGGAATCGAATATTTATTCCAAAAAAACCGTTAAAAAAAGGTGATACGTCTTTTATTATTCCCCTTATAAAATATCGTTTAAAAATTATTGGAGATGCCGCTGCTGCAAATACTTCTAAAACCTATGACAGCAGTTTGTTGATTGCTGTAAAATCTTTTCAGCATCGTATGGGATTGGAAATAAATGGAATCATTAATAAAGCAACAATCGAAGAGTTGAATGTTTCACCAGAGAAACGTATTCAGCAAATTTTAATTAATCTGGAACGTATTCGTTGGATGCCCGCTCAAATAGACAGCAACTTTGTTGTTATAAATATTCCGGAATATAAATTGCATTTGATTGAAAATGGAAAAGAAGTATTTGATATGGATGTAATTGTAGGGACAACTGCCAACAATACAGTAATATTCAACGGATCAATAAAATTTATTGTTTTTAGTCCATATTGGAACGTACCTCAAAGTATTACAATCAAAGAACTTTTGCCTTCTATCAGAAAAAATCCTGATTATTTAGAAACAAAAAATATGGAAATAACAAGTTTTCAAAACGGCATTCCTATTGTCAGGCAAAAACCGGGAAATGATAACGCTTTAGGAGGAGTAAAATTTTTATTTCCTAATAGCCATAGTATTTATTTACACGATACCCCATTTAAAAGTTTGTTTTCTCAGCCAACACGTACTTTTAGCCATGGTTGTATCAGAA
>CANGTN010000009.1 GCA_947456805.1 Chitinophagaceae bacterium
AAATATATTGCGATGTCTTTGTTGTTTTTGTATTTCAATTCATGCATTAAATGTTGCATTAATGAATCTTTGGTATAATAAAATGCTGCCCCTGCACTTGTAAGATTTAATCTCCCATAAAATATTTTTTCAATCGGATTATTGGGTTTAAAAATGAAATTGGTTTCAGGAAGTTTTAGTATACAAGCACTGCACAATAAATGATGGGCTTCCAAAATATCGCTGCCACATCCTTCACAACAATGAGGGAAAATAAGATGTGCAAAATCATTGAGATACGATTGTATTGTAGAAATCATTTTTTTAAAATAGTGTTATTAAAATAAAGCCTGATATACTTCATGAACTTGCCCTACCATTACTACCTGAATTGAATAATTTTTTGGATTGATACTTTTTTTATTGAATTTGCTAATAAATATTTTTTCGAATCCTAATTTTTCTGCTTCCGCAATTCTTTGTTCAACTCTGTTAACAGCCCTAATTTCTCCGTTCAGCCCTACTTCACCAGCAAAGCAAATATGATGCGGCATTGGGGCATCTTCATAGCTGCTTAACAATGCACAAATTACCGCAAGATCAATAGATGGATCTTCTACCTTTAATCCACCAGCAATATTGATAAATACGTCTTTTGTACCAAACATAAAACCGCCTCTTTTTTCTAATACTGCAAGTAATAATTGCAATCTTCTTAAATCAAATCCACTTACGGTTCTTTGTGGCGTTCCGTAAACACTTTGCGTTACCAGTGCCTGTACTTCAATTAGTAGCGGCCTCATGCCTTCTAATGTTGCGGCAATAGCACTTCCACTCAAACTTTCATCACGTTGTGCAATTAATATTTCACTTGGATTATTTACGACTTTCATACCATCGCTGTTCATTTCATAAATACCAAGTTCTGCAGTGCTGCCAAAACGGTTCTTTAATGTTCTTAAAATTCTGTAAGCGTAATGACGGTCGCCTTCAAATTGCAAAACAGTATCTACCATGTGTTCCAGTATTTTCGGACCTGCAATTGAACCGTCTTTTGTTATATGTCCAATTAAAAAAACAGGTGTGTTTGTTTCTTTTGCATAGCGCTGAAACTCTGCAGCGCATTCTCTAATCTGGCTGATGCTTCCAGCAGATGAATCAATAATATTACTAGCTAAAGTTTGAATACTATCAACAATTACAAGCTGTGGTTGTAGTTTTTTTATTTCCTGAAAAATATTTTGTGTGTTCGTTTCTGTTAGCAGAAAAAAATTATCGTTTACTATCTTTAAACGATCCGCTCTCATTTTTATTTGTTGTTCACTTTCTTCTCCGCTGATATATAATACAACATGTTTGTTCATCATTAATCCATGTTGTAAAAACAATGTACTCTTTCCAATACCCGGCTCTCCTGCAACAAGTACAATACTTCCAGGCACAATTCCACCCCCTAAAACCCTATTTAACTCTGCATCATTGGTAATAATTCTTTCTTCTTTTATTTCACTTACATTTTGTAACGCAATGGCTTTGTTAATTTTTTTTTCATCAGTAAACCCTTTCCAGGATTGTTCTTTAGTTTTCTCAATTACTTCTTCTACAAAAGTATTCCACTCATTACAGCTTGGACATTTGCCCAGCCATTTTGAACTTTCATATCCACAGCCACTGCAGAAGAATGATGTTTTTATTTTTGCCATTGCGTAAAGATAGTTAGCTGCGATGAAGAGAATAATTATTTTGTATTTGAATTATTATTGAGCATTTATTTTTTATTTCCAATTAATAAAAGAGTAAAAAAATAATAGAATTATTTCTGAAACATTATGCAAGTAAATAATCAATATTTTATTTAAAAACCAGGTACAAATCATTTTATGTAAATAAAAAAAGGGTCAGCATCGCTGCTAACCCTCTTACTTACTAACCCATTAAATTCCGATGCTAAATTACTGTTTTAAGCCAAATTTCAAAAATTTTTTTATAAAATGATGAGCGGTAGTTTGTTGTAAAGCATTAAAAATTATTGTATTAATTTAAATATTGAACCAAAAATATTTTTTTTTATAATATTTAAACTTTTGAAAATCAATTAATTGAAGCTTTATTTTCGGATTAAAATTTTATTTCTTCCTCATTTTGGTCAAAAAAATGATATTCAATAATATTGTAATTACTGTTAGATTCTAACCTTAAATTAACCTTATATTTTCTTTTCCATTTTTTAGCAATAGAAAACAGCCAGCCTTTCGTTATGTGGGAAAATACAATTGGATTTAAAGCTAAAGTAAGGTTATTGTGGGAGTGACTTGCTAAATAATTCAATCTTTTTTCAATTTCATCTTCTAAAATTAAAGTTGAGGTTATTTTGCCGCTTCCGTTACAAACAGGGCAAGTTTCCTGGGTATTGATGTTTACCTCGGGTCTCATCCTTTGTCTGGTAATTTGCATTAAACCAAACTTCGAAATAGGTAAAACTGAATGTTTTGAACGATCAGTTTTCATAAATTCCTCCATTGCTTCCTGAAGTTTGCGTCTGTTATCGGGCAATTTCATATCAATAAAGTCAACTACGATAATCCCTCCAATATCTCGTAGTCTAAGTTGCGTTGCTATTTCTGCTGCCGCTTCTAAATTAGTTTGCAATGCATTTTCTTCTTGATTGTTGCTAACGCTTTTGTAACCACTGTTTACATCGACTACATGTAATGCTTCTGTATGTTCAATAATTAAATAAGCTCCACTAGGTAAATTCACCGTTTTACCAAAAGAGCCTTTAACTTGTTTAGTGATACCATATGTATCAAATATTGGGCTGCTACTATTGTAAAAAGAAACAATATCTGCTTTATCAGGTGCAATGCGTTGTATGTAGGTTTTTGTATCTGTATAAATGTTTTTATCGTTGATGATGATTTTATTGAAATCTTCATTCAACAAATCCCTCAAAATACTTGTAGTTTTATTTTGTTCACTTAAAACTCTTGCAGGGGCTTCGGCACCTTTAAGGTTGTGCTGAATTTTATTCCATGTAGCATTCAAATCTAAAAGATCTTGATGAAGTTCGGAGGTACTCTTACCTTCTGCTGCTGTCCGTACAATTACTCCGAAGTTTTTTGGTCTGATTGCTTCAACAATTTTATGTAATCTCTTTCTTTCTTCTGAAGAATGGATTTTTTTTGAAACAGCAACTATTTCATTAAATGGGGTTAGTACAACAAATCTTCCGGGAAGGCTTATTTCACAGCTTAATCTTGGTCCTTTTGCAGCAATAGGTTCTTTTAAAATTTGTACTAAAACATTCGGTTTCCCGTTTAATACTTCGTTTATTTTACCCGTTTTTACAATCTCAGGTTCTACTTGAAATTTACTAAAATCAAATTCATGTTCCGACTTGTCGTTAATGGCAAGTTGGGTAAACTTTAAAATTGATTTTGCAAAAGGCGATAGATCTGTGTAATGTAAAAAAGCATCTTTTTCAAAACCTACATCAACAAATGCAGCATTCAAACCAGGGATTAATTTTTTTACCTTACCCAAATAAATATCACCTACACCAAAATGGGCATCTGATTTTTCATTGTGAAGTTCCACCAGTTTTTTATCTTCCAACAAGGCTATTTCAACACCGGTAGGAGCCACGTTTATAATTAATTCTTTATTCACAAAATTTTGCAACTTTTAAAAATACACAATCATATCCCGAAATTTAATTCAGAATACTATCCAAAAACATTAATGGTTATTTGCCTGGAGAAATGAAAAGGAATGGAAAAGATAAGTTGCAGCGTGTAGAATAATTGGCAAAAACCAGAAATATTTTATACATCAATAAAAGATATGTCCTGAAGGAAAGTACCTGCAAGACATATCTTCTATTATGTTAGGGCTTTACAGCCTTTAATACATCTAAGATGAACTATTTATTCTTTTTCTTATGACGATTTTTTCTTAAACGCTTTTTACGTTTGTGTGTAGCGATTTTATGACGCTTTCTCTTTTTACCACAAGGCATAACTCTAAGTAATTTAAAACTGTTAAAAAAATATGTTTTATAAAAATCCTCACTCTACAAGAAAGGAAAATTTCAATGCTTGATTAACCATTTAATTGATTAATTCTATCCTGTAATTCTTTTTTTGCTTCTGGATTTGGTATGATTTTTTGTATCATTTGATACCAAGTGATTGCATTTTTTTTGTCACCTTTTAATTCATAACACTCAGCCAATTGAAACATAGCTCCTAAGTCATTGGGGTTTTTCTTTACAATAATTCCAAAGCGTTCTATTGCTTTATCATATTGACCGCTTTTCTTTCCTCCTAAACCCAATACTAATTGTGCATACAGATTATCCGGGTTTTTGGTTGCAATTTCCCTTACGGGTAAAATTCCTTGCATTGGTTGGTCTGAAATATTACCTAAAATATAACAGGCACCCAAGCTAATCTTGTTGCTATCATTTGCCGGATTTTTCTCCAAAGCTTTTTCTAAAAGAACTTTTCCATTTGAAGCAAGCCAGTTTTGCATAGGCGGCTCATTCTCTGCTAATAGGTTGTCTATGAACAGTTGGGCGGCAAATGTGAGGCTTTTTTCTGAATTATCCAACTTTGCTGCTTCGGCAGTATAATATGCATATGGTTCAAATGCTTTTGCTGAGTCTTTCCAAAAGGCTGCAAGTTCATGATAAACATGAATTTTTTGATTTTGCACATCACCTCTCACCACACTGTTTTCTAATGCAGTAAGTCGGGTGTTTTGTTCAGCAGTAAGGTTTTCCTTTGATTTAGAAAGGATTTCAGCAAAATTAATTGTTGAAGAAGGAGCAGATTCCTTTGATGTTATAGGTTTCTTATTGGGATTTACAGTTTTACCAAAAAACAATAAACCAATAAATAACAACAATCCGGAGGAAATGAGAATAATTTGGGCACGTTTCACAAATAATAATTTGGTGCGAAGTTACTTAGGCTTGTATTTGCTTTTCACTTCTGCCACAAATTCTTTTGCTGGCTTAAATGCAGGTATATAATGTTCCGGAATATTTACGGCAGTATTTTTTTTAATGTTTCTTCCAATTTTCGCTGCTCTTTTTTTGGTAATGAAACTCCCGAAGCCCCGTATGTAAATATTTTCACCTGAAGCCAAACTTTCTTTTACTTCTTTAATCATGGTTTCAATTGTTACTAAAACATCTACCTTAGGAATGCCAGTTTTGTCTGAGATGTTAGTGATAAGATCTGATTTTCTCATGAAAAAGATTTTTTAATCATTAAAAATTAATACTATAAAAATAAAGTAATCTTATTGGTTTTTAAAAACATTTTTTTTTAAGGTAAAATTTTACTGAACAATGATTGAAATTTCTATTTTAAATCATTTAGTTGTTCTTTTGTACAATATGGAAAAGGATGTGAAAAAGCAGTTTAAACTTCTATTGATGCATTGGCACAACCATTCCAATACTAGACAAATGCCATGGAAAGGTGAAAAAAATCCATACAAAATTTGGTTGAGTGAAATTATTTTACAACAAACGAGGGTAGAACAGGGATGGAATTATTATGAAAAATTTATGCAGTACTTTCCAACCATACAAGATTTGGCAAATGCCAAAGATGAAAATGTTTTTAAACTTTGGGAAGGATTAGGCTATTACAACCGCTGTAAAAATTTATTGTATACTGCAAGACAAATTGCCGAAAACAATCAAGGAAATTTCCCGAATACTTATGAAGCATTACTTGAACTAAAAGGGGTAGGTCCATACACTGCTGCTGCAATTGCATCCTTTGCTTTTAATCTGCCCCATGCAGTTGTAGATGGTAATGTATTTAGGGTTTTGGCAAGGGTATTTGGAATCAACACCCCAACTGATAGTACATTGGGTAAACAAGTGTTTACCAATCTGGCAAACGAAGTAATTGACACCAAAAATGCGGGACTTTTTAATCAGGCTATTATGGACTTCGGGGCTACTGTTTGCAAGCCTTTCATGCCATTATGCAATTCATGTGCCTTAGAAAAAATTTGTAGCGCAAAGGCTGATGGAAAAGTAAATCAATTGCCGGTTAAAGAAAAAATATTACAAAAAAAGAATCGGTTTTTTTTGTATTTTTTATTTGAATATCAAGGTAAAATATTGGTAAATAAAAGAGATGGGAAAGATATCTGGCAGAGTCTTTTTGAATTTTATTTATTGGAAAGCGATGAACTGATACAATGGAATAAAAATACCATTAAACAATGGATCGAACAGCAATTTGGTGATTTACAATTTGATGTTACTCATATTTCTGCAATACAATCACAACAACTTACACATCAAAAAATCAGAGGGCAATTTGTAAAAATAAATTTACAAAATCTTCCGCTTTCTTTGAAAAAATATCAGTGGATTGATGTTAAAAAGTTAAAAAAGTTAGCTTTTCCAAAATTTATTAATCAGTATCTTGAAGTTGATTTTTTGCAAACAAATTTATTCTAAAAAAAATCCCAATACTCTACCGTATTGGGATTTAGAAGATTAACGTAATTTAAATTACTTTTTCATTTCATCATAGTATTGATAAAAATATGGGATGGTTTCAATGCCTTTATAGAAGTTAAAAATATCATATTTTTCATTAGGGCTGTGTAAATTATCGCTGTCTAGACCAAATCCTAAAAACACTGTTTTGCAGCCTAAAACACTTTCAAATAAAGAGGTAATAGGGATACTTCCTCCGCCACGAACAGGAATAGGAGCTTTGCCAAAAGAGATTTCAATTGCTTTTGCTGCTGCTTTGTATTCAATGCTATCTACAGGCGTCATGTATGGGTCTCCACCGTGATGAACGCTTGCTTTGAATTCGATATAAGGAGGAGCAATTTTCTTCAAGTGATTAATTAATAATTCTTCTGTTTTTGCAGTTGTTTGATTGGGTACTAAACGACAACTAATTTTTGCAAAAGCTTTTGAAGGCAATACAGTTTTTGCGCCTTCGCCTGTATAACCACCCCACATGCCATTTAGTTCTAATGTAGGGCGAATGCCGGTTCTTTCATGTGTACTGTATCCTTTTTCTCCCCATAAAGCTTTCACCCCTAAATCATTTTTATATTCTTCTTCATCATATGGAGCTTTTGCCAATGCAGCTCTTTCTGCATCGCTGCATACTACAACATCATCATAAAATCCGGGGATTGTGATGTGGTTGTTTTCATCATGCAGGCTGCTAATCATTTGTGCTAAAATAGTAATTGGATTTGCAACTGCACCACCATAAACACCACTGTGCAAATCACGGTTAGGTCCTGTTACTTCTACTTCAATATAAGTTAAGCCACGAACTCCCACATCAATGCTTGGGTTTTCCATACTTAGCATTGCGGTATCGCTGATAAGTATTACATCGGCTTTCAATAATTCTTTATGCTCCTTTAAAAAATCACCTAGGTTTTTACTGCCAATTTCTTCTTCGCCTTCAATTAAAAATTTTACATTGGTAAGTAAAGAATTGGTTTTTACCATTGTTTCCAATGCTTTCACGTGCATATAAAATTGTCCTTTATCATCACAGGCACCTCTTGCAAATATTTTTCCATCTTTAATTACAGGCTCAAAAGGGCCGCTATGCCAAAGCTCCAATGGATCTGGCGGTTGCACATCATAATGCCCATATACCAATACAGTTGGTTTGCTGGGGTCAATCATTTTTTCTGCATAAACGATAGGGTGACCTGGTGTTGCATAAATTGCTACTTTATCTGCTCCGGCTTCTAATAAACGTGTTTTAACTGCTTCTGCGCAGTGAATCATGTCTGCTTTATTCTCACTTCTTGCGCTGATGCTTGGGATACGCAATAAATCGAGTAATTCGTTTAAAAATCGATCTTTATGTTGCTGTTGATAATCTTTCCAAACTTGCATTATGATTATTTTTATTGAATGGCGAAAATAAGTTGTTTTGAGTATTTTATTTTGAGTTGTATAACAACCATTAAATATTTAGCCTGCTATCTTCATATTTCTAAACCTATGATTACTTTTGTGTAATGACACCTGAAAAACAAAAATTAAGAGTTGATAAATATTTATGGGCAATTCGTTTGTTTAAAACGAGAAGTCAGGCCGGTGATGCATGTGATAAAGGAAAAATAAAATTGAATGGCGATAATGTAAAAGCTTCAAGATTGGTAAATGTTGGGGACGAATATGATGTAAAAACAGACGCAAAGCGTTGGGTGATAAAGGTTACCGGACTTTTAGAAAAACGAGTTGCATACCCTGAGGCAATTAAATTTTATACTGACATTACTCCGCCCGATGAACTGGATCAAGTTACTTTTCAAGCTTCTTCATTTAATACCGGTAAGCGTTTGAGTAAAGTTGGTCGGCCTACAAAAAGAGATAGAAGAGATATTGAAGGTTTTATGGAATACTAGTATCATCTTTGCACCATGCATATTCACATTATTTCTGTTGCTCCCGAATTATTGGATAGTCCTTTTGCACATAGTATTATGAAACGAGCAAAAGAAAAAGGCTTGTTGCATATTCATACGCATAATTTAAGAGATTGGGCAATTAATAAACATGGTCAGATTGATGACTACCAATATGGCGGTGGAGCAGGAATGGTTATTATGTGCGAGCCTTTGGTAAATGCAATTGAAGCATTACAAAAAGACCATCAATTTGATGAAATTATTTACATGACACCTGATGGTGATACATTCAATCAACAAGCAGCAAATCAACTTTCTTTAAAGGGAAATATTTTGATTATTTGTGGACATTACAAAGGCATTGATCAACGCATCAGAGATCATTATATTACCAAAGAAATTTCTATCGGTGATTATGTACTAAGTGGCGGAGAATTAGCAGCAGCAGTAGTTGTAGATGCAATAGGCAGATTACTTCCGGGTGTATTGAACGATGAAACTTCTGCATTAACAGATTCTTTTCAGGACAATTTATTAGCACCACCCGTATACACAAGACCTGCAGATTTTAAAGGATGGCAAGTGCCTGAAATTTTATTACAGGGCGATCCTAAAAAAGTAGCAGACTGGCGATTTGAACAATCTTTTGAAAGAACAAAAACCAGAAGACCCGACTTACTCGGAGATATTTAATTACTGATTCCAATACCGTTCAACATTTTCTAATATTTGAACTATTTTCATAGAAATTATGCGTATATCATTTGCATTCCTATTAGTTTTCATGGCAATAGTAGTCCGTTCTCAAGTACGAAATGGAGAAAGTTTCCAAAAGGATTATCAAATTCATATAAGCAAAACGAAAGAACCAGTAAAAATTGATGGTGAATTAAATGAATTGATATGGCAAACTTCGCAAATGGTCAGTTCTTTTTGGCAAAAATACCCTGACGATAAAAATAAATCCACTCAAAAAACAGAAGTAAGAACTGCCTATGATGATAAATTTATTTATTTTGCTTACACAGCTTACGATTCGGGTAAACAGTTTATACAAAGCTTAAGGAGAGACAATGGGCATGATGGCAATGATTGTGTTGCAGTAATACTAGATCCGATTAATTCCAGAAACAATGGTTTCTTTTTTGTTGTAAATGCTTTCAATGCACAAAGCGAAGATCAATTGGTAAGTTCAGATGATGAACCAAGTTTTAGTTGGGATCAAACCTGGTTTTCTGCAACTAAACGATATAAAGACAAATGGACTGCAGAAATTGCTATTCCATTTAAATCCATTCGATATCAATCAGACAAAAAAATTTGGGGAATTAATTTTTTAAGAGTTGATACCAAATCGAATGAATATGATGTATGGACCAACTTGCCAGTAAACTTCAATTCTTATGATTTAGGTTATACTGGTTCATTAATTTGGGATGAATCTCCTCCAAAACCAGGTATCAATGGCGTTTTAGTTCCATTTGTTACATCGCAAGTAGACCAAGACAACGTTAATAAAGATCCTTTAAAGTTAACTGCTAATGCGGGTTTTGATGCAAAATTTGGGCTTACCCCTTCGCTTAATTTAGACCTTACAGTTAATCCGGATTTTTCTCAAATTGAAGTAGATCAACAGGTAACCAACCTCTCTCGTTTCAATATTTTCTTTCCAGAAAGAAGAACTTTCTTTTTGGAAAATGCTGATTTATTTGCAGGTTTTGGAATAGAGCCAATACGACCTTTTTATTCTAGAAGAATTGGATTAGACCCTAATGGAAACAGAATTCCCATTTTGTTTGGCGCTAGAATTACAGGGAATCTGGCAAAGAAAACACGTATCGGATTAATGAATATGCAAACAGGACGAAAAGATGATTTTGCTCCGGAAAATAATACTGCCATTTCAATTGATCAAAGAATTCTAAAAAGATCAGTTTTGAAAGGATATTTTTTGAATAAGCAGAGTTTTATGACTGAAATAGAAAAGAAGAACAACCCTTTGAATGAATTTGGCAGAAATACAGGTTTAGAATTCAATTATTCTGATTTAGCGGGCAAATGGAGTGGTTGGGCTACCTATCACCATTCCTTTAAACCTGTAATTCATAACGAAAATGATTATTACAGTACAGGAATTAGCTACAATGCAAGAAAATTTGGTTTTACACAAGACTTCACCAAGTTAGGAACCAATTATTTTGCAGACATGGGTTTTATTGAGCGCATCGAAAATTATGATGCTTCAAGAGATACTGTAATTCGACTTGGTTTTAAACATTCCTATACACAATTGAAATACCGAATCATTCCTACAAAAGGAAAAGTAGTTGGCTTTAATTATCAAGCAGAAAATTATATTGTTTTCAATCCTGACAACAGTTTTAATGAAAGAAATTCAAGCCTTTCATTTAATACACAATTTCGTTCAACAGAAAATTTGAATGTTATTATTCGAAATAATGAAGTTCAATTACAATTCCCAATATCTTTTACAGGTCGTACTCCATTGCCAATTGGTAATTATTTATATTCCGATGCAAATATTAGTTATCGTTCAGATTTTAGAAAAAATATTGGCTTTACATTGAATGGCGGTTATGGTCAATTTTACAATGGTCTAAGATCAAGCGTTATAGCAGGGATTTTTATAAGAAACTTACCACACATAAACTTAAATTTCAATGTGCAATACAACAAAATCCATTTTCCTGAGCCTTATGGATCGGCAGAGTTATTCTTAATAACCCAACGAACAGAAATCAATTTTACCACCAATCTTTTTTGGACTACTTTCTTTCAATTTAATACCCAAAGAAATAATTTTAATATCAATAGTAGATTGCAATATCGATTTAAACCAATGAGCGATTTATTTGTGGTTTATAGCGATAACTATTTTTCTGCCCCATTTTTTAAAAATAAAAACAGGGCACTGATACTTAAACTAAACTACTGGTTAAATCTTTAAACATTCATTAAGCAACAATGGGTCAATATGAAACAATTCCATATCAACCCAGTCTTTAAATTGATCTAAAATTTATTTTATTCCAATTACCGGCACTTGTTTTTCATGAATTAATTTATTCAAAGTTTGTAGTTGATTTTGCATGATTTCATTCAATTTATTTAAATGAACATCAGCTTGTGCTGATAAATCTGCAAATGCTTCTTTGGCTTGCTTTGCCACAGGACAATAGCCACTGTTTACATAATCGTACAAGCCACTTATTTTGTCGTTTAAACGAATTGGATAATTCAAAACATCTTGACCGCTTTTGGCTTTTGTTTGATACAATGCTTCTTCAATAGATGTAAGTTTTATTTTAATGCTATCCGAAAGTTGCATGATTTCTTTGTTGTTCAAAGTATCTATTTTGCTGGTAAATTCATTCAATTGATTTCTAATGCTGCGAATATTTTTGATACTCTTTTGAATGTTGCCAAACTTATCTCTGATCTGCAACAGAAATGCAACTTGTTCATCATATTCAGTTTCTGTCATAGTATAATTCGGATCTGCTTTAATGTTAAATACAATATCAACAGAATCTTTATCTAGCTTGATTCTTGCGGTATATTTTCCTGGTGAGGCTTTAGGTCCGCCTACATTTCCATTCCATAAAATCAAGCCATCTAATTTTTCTGCCGGTGTATATTTCATATCCCAAACAAATTGATTCATTCCTTTTGAAATTTTGAATTTGTTGGATTCTTCTTTTGCATCATTTGAAAAAGTATTGATTACTTTATTTTGTTTGTCAAATATGGTAATTGCTACTTTAGTACTATCGTTTATTTCTTTTAACCAGTAATTGAATATAGATCCATTTGGAGGATTGAACCCAACATTTTTTACATTTAAATTTTGTATGCCTTCCATTCTGTAGGCATCATTTACATTAAATACATGAAACCCTTTCTGAGCAATGCTTTCAGCTTTTTGTTGTACAACACTTAAGTCATCTAACACCCAAAAACTTCTGCCTTGTGTTGCAACGATTAAATCATTTTCTTTTATTGTTAAATCAGTAATTGGAACTATTGGCATATTTAATTGAAAAGGTTTCCAGTTGTTGCCATCATCATAACTGATGTACATTCCATATTCTGTTCCTGCATACAACAAACCTTTTCTTTTTTTGTCTGCACGAATACATCTTGCAAAATGATTTGAAGGAATATTATTTGTAATCATTTGCCAGTTTTTTCCGTAGTCATTTGTTTTGTAGATGTAAGGTGTAAAATCATCCATTTTATATTTTGTACCAACAATATAAATTTCACCATTGTTGAAAGGGCTTGTTTCAATGCAATTCCACATCATTAATTTAGGGGCATTGGGAGGTGTAACATTTGTCCAGTTTTTTCCGCCGTCTTTACTTATATGAACCAAGCCGTCATCGCTTCCGGTCCATAAAATATCTTTTTCAGTTACACTTTCCGCAGCCGTAAAAATGGTGCAATAATATTCCACACTTGTATTGTCTTTTGTAATAATTCCACCGCTGCTTTGTTGTTTTGATTTGTCATTCGTTGTCAAATCTCCGCTCAATGCTTTCCAACTTTGACCTTCATTTTCTGTTGCAAAAAGTACATTGCCCGCGGCGTATAATTTTTTAGGATTGTGTGGTGAAAAGAAGATTGGGAAGTTCCATTGAAAACGATATTTTGCAGCAATAGCACCATCTCCAAGCGTATTATCGGGCCAAACACTAATTGCTCTGTTTTCACCGGTTTTGTGATTGTATCTTGATAAATAACCTAAATAATTTCCTCCATAAACAATATCACTATTTATCGGGTCGGGAACAACATAACCACTTTCTGCACCGGCTGTTGGCTCCCAATCCTGCTCTGTAATTGCAGCACCATAAGTCCTGCTTTTAATCCGCAATGTGCTGTTGTCTTGTTGTGCACCAAGAATTCTGTAAGGAAAAGAATTGTCTGTAGTCACTCTGTAAATTTGAGTAGTTGGTTGGTTCATATAGGTACTCCAATTTGCACCACGGTCAAAACTGATTTGTGCACCGCCATCATCTCCAACAATCATTCTGTTGCTATTCTTTGGATCAATCCATAAATCATGGTGATCGCCATGAGGCGTATTAATTGATTGAAAAGTCTTTCCACCATCTTCACTTCTGTACAAACCAACATTCAAAGCATATACCACATTTTCATTTTTTGGGTCACAGAAAATTTTAGAAAAGTACCAGCTTCGTTGACAAATATTGGCATTGTCTGTTTGTTTGTTCCAGGTTTCGCCGCCATCATCACTTCTGTATAAACCTTTGCTTTTACATTCGATGATTGCATAAATTTTTTCGGGATTGGTTGCACTTACTGTAACGCCAATAATACCAATTGTTTCCTTGCTTGGTAAACCTTTTTTGCTCATCAAATTAGTCCAGGTTTCACCACCATCTGTACTTTTCCATAATGCACTTCCTTCCCCTCCGCTTTCTAAACTATATGGAGTTCTTATGACTCTCCAAGTTGTTGCATACAATGTTTGAGGGTTTTCGGGTTGCATTACCAAATCAATAGCTCCGGCTTGATTGTTGGCAAATAAAACTTTCTTCCAGGTTACGCCGCCATCTATGGTTTTGTAAACACCTCTTTCATCGCTGGTGCCAAATAAATGTCCTGCTACAGCCGCCCAAACAATATCCGGATTTTTTGGATGAATTACAATCTTAACAATGTGTCTGGTATCTTTTAAGCCAATGTTTATCCATGTTCTGCCGCCATTACTACTTTTCCATATGCCATTCAATCCTTCACTTACATTACCTCTCATGGTGTTTTCACCTTCACCTACATACATGATATTTTCATCACTTGGTGCAATTGCAACAGCGCCGATACTTCCGCCAAAAAATTTATCTGAAATATTTTTCCAGTTACTGCCACCATCATTTGTTTTCCAAACGCCGCCACCTGTTGCGCCAAAATAAAAAGTATTTTCATTTTTATAACTACCTGCTACAGCAGCACTCCTGCCTCCACGAAAAGGTCCAATCAGTCTATATTTTGTAGTAGAAAAATAGGTAGAGTCAATGTTGCCAAAACCGGTATTAACAATATTTACAGCCTTACCTTTTTGTTTTTGCGCATAAGCACCTGTTGCACAAATCGAAATTAAAATAAAAAGAATGTTTTTCATGAAATGGATATTAAAAAAAATATAATATTAGAAAATAAAAATAAAATTCATAACTGAGCTGTAAAGTTTATTCATTTATAGCAACTATTAAAAAATTATTTAGCGATTCATACATCCTTCAGCTATTGTTTCTAATAACTTCACTTATTTCGTTCAATTCATTCATTAAAAGTAGTTCGATATTTTCCCAATTATCCAATGAAATTCTTTTTGCTATTTTAAAAAACTTTAAGTTTTCAATTGCTGTATTTGTGCAAACGGACAATGCTTGGTAATTATCTGTTTCAAAATCATTTCGCCATTCGTTATCATTGATACAGATGCTCCAGTGTTTTGTAAAACCTTGTGTGATTTTATTATTGAAATATTTCCCTTTGAGATGTAATGTAATACTGAAAAAATTTCCCCACCAAAATAAAGTTCTTACTGCAAATACATCTTTATGATTGAAAAATCTTGGACAATCCAGTATTATCCATGGCAAACCTTCTAAGTTTTCTCCTCTTGAAATTTTTGGTGAAACAGAAAGTACTTCTTTAGGGATATTGTTATTTATTTCTAACTCTTGTATATACTTATTTGAAAGGGTTCCAAAGAGCTCATACACATGTTGGATGATCTTATTTTTTGTTAAAATAAAATGACTATTTTTTGCCAAGTCAATTTCTGCTGCTGAAAGTTTTACATTTGCCATGATAACCAAAATCTATTTACTATTGTAAAAAATGGATTTGTAAAGAAAAGACAAAGTGATAAAAAAACTCGACATACTTATACTACGTTCCTTCATCGGTCCTTTTTTTGCTACGTTTTTTATTTCGCTCTTTGTTTTAGTGATGCAATTTTTTTGGTTGTATATCGATGACCTTGTGGGAAAAGGTTTGGAATTTATTACAATCATCAAATTAATTGTTTTCTTTTCAGCCACAGCTGTTCCGCTTGCTTTGCCCTTAGCCATGCTACTTTCATCTATTATGACACTTGGCAATTTGGGTGAAAACTTTGAACTCGTTGCAATTAAATCTGCAGGTATTTCTTTCTTGAGATTTTTAAAGCCTTTGATATTTTTTGCAGTATTTATTACAGCTATTGCATTTGTATTTGCAAATAATATTATTCCTGTTGCGCAACTGAAACTAGCAACTTTAAAATATGATATTATTGTTTCTAAACCTGCATTTGATATTAAAGAAGGAACTTTTTATAATCAAATTCAAAATTTTACAATTAAGATTGGTAAAAAAGAAAAAGACGACAGCACGATTAGAAATATTATCATTTTTGAAAAAAAATATGGACTACAAGATAACATGATGACTGCAGATAGCGGCATTATGCGGATTACAGCAGATAAAAAATTCTTAGAATTTATTTTGCGTAATGGATGGCGATATGAAGAGAAAGGGCCACATCAATCCTTGCAAACAGATTATATTAGGATGGGTTTTAAGGAGTATAAAAAAGTTTTGGATTTAAGTACTTTTAAAATGATACAAACTGCAGATTCAAGTTTTAAGTATGATGCAAAAATGCTTACAATTCGTCAATTAAATACTACCCTTGACTCATTAAAAAAAATAAATACTAATTTTTTAGTACGAAGTAACAAAGAGGTAACACCTTTAATCCCATTTGCAAAATATGCAGATACTGGGTGGGCAAGAATTAACCAAACTTCATTGAAACAAACTGCTTCATTTGCTAAAATCATTCCTGATTCTTTAAAAGTTATGGTGTATGACAGAGCAATCAATCAAATCAGCGGAGCTAGGAATTCAGCATCTATAATAGCGGATGATTTTGTGATTAAAATGAGGTCTTTACGCTATCATGAAATAGAATGGCATAGAAAATTTACATTAAGTGCTGCTTGCTTTGTATTGTTTTTAATAGGTGCACCGCTTGGCTCGATTATTAGAAAAGGTGGACTAGGCTTGCCTTTGGTGTTTTCAATTGCTTTCTTTGTACTCTTTCATTTACTAAATACGTTTGGTGAAAAATTTGCGAAAGAATACATAACCAATTCATTTGTAGGAATGTGGCTCAGTACATTAATTATGATTCCCATCAGTATTTTTTTAATCTATAAGGCAATGAGAGACTCTCAATTATTTAATAAAGAATTTTACTATCGTATTTTTAGAAATACACGAATACTTTTCAGTAGTTTTAAGAAATAAATAATTCAACAAACAAAATTTATGCGCATTAAAAATAGTTCTCGTAGAGATTTTATTCTCAATACCGCTAAAGCAACAGTAGCAGCAAGTTTTTCATTTTCAGTAATTCCTGCTTTGTCTAATGAGTTTAGCAAAGGATACAAACCTGAACAATTATTTGCACAACAACCTTTGCCTTACGCATATAAAGATCTAGAACCTGTTATTGATCCACTAACAATGGAAATTCATTATTCCAAACATGCAGCGTCTTATTTGAAAAATTTAAATGAAGCTGCTGCAGCTGAATTAAAATCTGTTGGTAAAATTACTTTGGAAGAAATTTTAAAAAATATTTCAAAGTATTCTACCAAAATGAGGAATAACGCTGGTGGACATTACAACCATGAATTTTTTTGGCAATGTATGTTGCCCAATAATACTTCAAAACCAAGCAGCAAATTGAGTGAAGCAATTATTAAAACTTTTGGTTCTTATGAAAACTTCAAAACGCAATTTTCTGATGCAGGAAAAAACAGATTTGGAAGCGGGTGGGCTTGGTTAATAGTTACACCTGATAAGCAATTAAAAATTTATTCAACACCCAATCAAGATAATCCATTAATGGATATTGCTGAGGTGAAAGGCACGCCAGTATTGGCTTTAGATGTTTGGGAGCATGCTTATTATTTGAAGTATCAAAACAAACGTGCTGATTATATCAACAACTGGTTAGGTATCATTAACTGGAATTTTGTATCGCAACAATTTGATAAAGCATTGCTTTAATTTTTAGAATCAGAATTTTACAAATCAAATTTTAACATGAAAACAACTGCAACTTGGGTAAGTGATCTAGCATTTGATGTTACAAGCGACAATAATCATACGATTCGTTTGGATACTACCAAAGAAGGTGGAAGCATTGATAGTGGAATGAGCCCTAAACAAGTTATGTTAGGTGCATTGTGTACTTGTAGTGGGATTGATGTACTGAGTATTATTGATAAAATGAGGGTGACTTATTCTAAGTTACACATTACTGCATCGGCTGAACAAACGACCGATCATCCTAAAGTTTTCAAATCTATTGAAATGCTTTACAGCATTGACGCAACAGCCGAAGATGCTGAGAAAGTTGAAAAAGCAATACATCTTTCTCATGACAAATATTGCGGAATTAGTGCAATGCTGAAGAAACATTGCGATATTACTTTTAAGATTGAACTGATTTAAATTTTCTGTATTGCAACAAGCCAAACAAAACTTCAAACTGCAACTATTTGTAACCATTTTAGGTGTGGTGCTTTTTGCCATTAAAATGATGGCATATTATTTTACCAATTCATTAGCCATACTTACCGATGCGTTGGAAAGTATTGTAAATATGCTCGCCGGTTTTATTGGTTTGTATTCTTTATATATTGCTGCAAAACCAAAAGATTCAGACCATCCGTATGGACATGGAAAGGCTGAATTTATTTCTGCTGCAGTAGAAGGTACCTTGATTGTAGCAGCCGGTTTGTTTATTATTTATCAATCTATAGAAACATTTTTTCAAGAACAAAAGATTGAACAATTAGATGCAGGAATTTGGCTAATAGCTTTTACTGCTGTGCTTAATTTTATTGCAGGATTTTTTTGTATTGCTCTTGGAAAGAAAAATAATTCCCTTGCATTAAAAGCAAGTGGCAAACATTTGCAGGTAGATACTTATTCAACGCTAGCAATAGTAGCAGGTTTATTGTTAATGTTGTTTACGAAATTATATTGGCTTGATAAAGTTATCGCATTGATTACGGGAGTTTTAATTATTTACAACGGATATACAATTTTGCGTTCATCATTAGCAGGAATTATGGATGAAGCAGATATTGAATTATTGAATCAAATGGTACAAGTATTAAATAGTAACAGAAATGAGAATTGGGTTGATTTGCATAACCTAAGGGTGATTAAATATGGAAGTCTGCTTCATGTAGATTGTCATTTGACAGTGCCGTGGTTTTTAAATGTTCATGAAGCTCACTTAGAAATTGATGCACTTACAGATTTGATTAAAAATAATTTTGGCGATAGCATAGAATTTTTCGTACACACCGATCCATGTGTGCCTTTCAGCTGCAGCATTTGTAACAAGCAAAATTGTGCAGAGAGAAAAAGCCCATTGCAAAAACGGTTACAATGGACTTTGGATAATATTTTATCAGATAGCAAACACCAAATTTCTGCTACTTAATAATGTATGATTGCAAGGTATAAACTTCATTAATATTTACTCCCGCTGTTGTATTTGCAATTTGAATATTACTCTCAATGATGCCAATATTTTTAGAAAAATAAAATTCGCAGAAGCCAAAATTTAAGTTACCTACCAGGGGAACTGCTGCAACTAAATCGGCTCTAACTTTTATTACATTGTTGTAGGTTGTATTGTTTACCAATCTCGAACCTCCTTTACTTTCAATTTTATAAGCAGTATTAATTGTTATAGAGGTAATTCCTGCGGGCAATCCTGTTAATCCGCTTAAAACTTGACTTGTATTCCAAGTGCCATTTACAGCAAGGTTATCTTTTAGTATTAATAACTCTAAAGCAGATATACCTACTGTTCTTAAAGTATAATAATCATTTGTATTTTTTGAATAGTATTGATTCGATCCTGTAGTGCCTGATACAACATTATAGGTTCTATTATTAGCACTTGTATCCTTGTTTGATACTGTAAAAGTTCCTGTTGTTGGAGTGCCACCTGCAGTTACCATCTTGTATGTCCAGTTGCTTCCTACTGTTGATGGTAAATAAGTATCTGCAGTAGATTCATTTTTTTTGCAACTGCCTACAATACAGCCAATTACTATTAGTAAATAGTTAAATTTTTTCATCATTTTTTTGTAAAGATATTGTTATAAAATTTAAAATAAAAACAAGGTATTATAATCTTATTTTAGTTGAAATAATCGAATGTAAATATCCAATTTTTAAATTAATCTTGTGTAATAATGCAAAATATCAAAGAAACAATCCTCAAAAATCAATTTTTATTTTCAAAAGTTGTCTCTTTAAATCCAACCCTTGAATCAATCGTTCAAATGGATTTTTCATTTGACAATTATCAAATAACAAAAGAGTTGATTTTGGATACTGAAAAATTTTCTCAGTTTGTCAATTCCAAAATACAAAAACACAGTGCTTTATTTGGTGTAGGAGGATATCTTGAACAAAGAAGTTTATACCAGAGAAGTGAAATCTTTGGTAATAATATTTCACAACATTCAAAAAATATTGATCTGCAAATTGAAGAACCAAGAACACTTCACTTGGGTATTGATATTTGGGGAAATGCCGGAACGCCTGTTTTTGCGCCATTAAATGGGATTGTACACAGCTTTGCATTCAATGATAACTTCGGAGATTATGGGGCCACAATTATTCTTCAGCATCAATTGGAAGATTGTATTTTTCACACATTATATGGGCATCTTTCTTTGGCAGATTTACAACATTTAAATAAAGGGATGGCTATAGAAAAGGGTCAAATAATTGCACATTTTGGACAACCTCACGAAAATGGTAATTGGCCCCCACATCTTCATTTTCAAATTATTATTGATATGCAAATGAAAGAAGGTGATTATCCCGGTGTATGCAAATTAAGCGAACAACATTATTATGCTCATAATTGTCCAGATCCTGATATTATTTTACAAATGATGCATTTTGTAAAATAACAAAATTATTCCCAAGAATTTTTTTTGAAAAAATATATTCAATAACAGTCTTTATTTTTATCTTCACATCGAAAAAATAAAATTCTATGGCACAACATTTTGAAGGAGATACAAAAAAATTTACCCTTACTGCTTTCCTTTCTTTTGCAACTGTATTTTGTATTTTAATATTATTCATGCAATGCCATGGAAATTATGAACCTAAAAATGCTCATTCAGGTTCTAAACATGAATCAGTAGGAGAAGCACCTTCTCAACACAACAGTGATGCTCATCCTGCAACAGCTCATCAAGCGAAAGATACTGCTGCACACCATGAAATGTCAACTGATACTTTACACAAATAATTTTACTATTAAATTATCGAAAAGGTCATTTATTAATTTTAGTAGCATATTTTTTCCCTGTAAGGGTTTTTAAAAATGCTACTAAATCTGCTTTGTCTTGTTTGTTCAATCCCATGGGTTTTTCAACTGTTGCATCAATGTTGATTGGATTACTAACGAAAACACTTGTGTTGTTGTAATACTCTATAACTTCTTCTAAAGTTTTGAATCTGCCATCATGCATGTATGGTGCTGTAAGGGCAATATTGCGTAGTCCGGGAATTTTGAATTTGCCTAAATCACTGCTGTCTTTTGTAATTTCAAATCTGCCTTTATCAGTTGATTGATCATTGTCGTATAAACCAATATTTTTAAATTCATCCGTTGTGAAATCTTCTCTTTTGTGGCAATCAAAACAATGGGTTTCTTCACTCAAAAATAATTGCCTTCCTCTTTCTTCCTGTGCTGATAGTTTCCCTTTATTGTCAAATGCCATATCAAATTTGCTGTCGCCTGTTTCTAATGTTTTTTCAAATGCAGCAAATGCAGCAGCTAAGTTTTTAGCATTGGGTTTTGTTCCAAATAAGTTGATGAATAATTTTTTGTAGTATTCATTTTTATTTAATCTTTCTATAGCTTCTTGTATAGGAAGTCCCATTTCATCTGGATTCGAAATAGGCATTAATGCTTGCTGTTCAAGGCTTTCAGCCCTTCCATCCCAAAAAAAGTAAGGTCTGTTTTTCATGTTCAATACACTCGGAGTATTGCGTTTGGTTAACTGGTTGTAAATTCCTAAACTAAATGCTGAAGTATCTGCAAAGCCAAACTCGGGTTTATGACAACTTGCACAGCTTACAGAAGAGTCTTTGGATAATATTTTTTCGAAAAATAATTTTTCTCCAAGTTTTGCTTTCGTGTTTATAGGGGTAGTTGAAATAAATGCATAACCGGCAATTATTAAAGTTAATAGGAAAGCGGTATAAAACAATTTCTTCATGGTAATTGATTCTATGCAACAAGCAAATTAAACTGGTTGCAAATGTAATTCTAACCGATGGATATTATTATAAATTTCAAGTGCGATGGATAATAGCTTGTTCTCAGGTGCTTAATGAATGCTTATGACTTTGAACCTTTGCACAGAACCCTTTATCTTTATTGTTATTTAAAATTAGAAAATGCCTTTAAAAAGAAAAATAATCAATGATCCAGTCTATGGGTTTATAACTATTTCTGATGATTTGATTTTTGATATTGTTGCACATCCTTATTATCAAAGGCTTCGAAGAATTCATCAAATGGCATTGGCCTATCTGGTGTATCCAGGGGCGGTACATACAAGATTACATCATTCTTTAGGAGCGTATCACCTGATGTGCTTGGCTGTAACTGAATTAAGAAATAAGGGTACTGTTATTTCTAAAGAAGAAGAAATTGCGGTGAAAGCTGCCATTTTACTGCATGATGTAGGTCATGGCCCCTTTTCGCATGCGCTTGAAAATAAATTTTTATCTGGTGTACATCATGAAACATTGAGTTTGCAAATAATGCAGGTGATGAATGAAGATTTGGGTGGACAACTCAAGTTGGCAATTGAAATTTTTACCGGTAAGTATCCAAGAAAATTTTTACATCAATTAATCAGTGGTCAATTAGATGTGGATAGAATGGATTATTTAACAAGAGATAGTTTTTTTACTGGAGTAAGTGAGGGAGTAATTGGTTATGATAGAATTTTAAAAATGCTAGTGGTGCATGAAGATGAATTGATGGTTGAGGAGAAAGGAATTTACAGCATTGAAAAATTTTTAGTAGCAAGAAGACAAATGTACTGGCAAGTGTATTTACATAAAACAGTCATGAGTGCTGAAGTGATGTTGGGCAATATTTTAAAGCGTGTTAGAGAATTGAGTGCAAATGGTATTGAGGCTTTAAAAACCGGAGGTGCAACTGATTTTTTCTTATACAATTTTGATGGTAAGATGAACAGAGAAACATTGAATCAGTTTTGCCAGTTGGATGATATTGATTTTTCATTTGCTGTTAAACGCTGGAGCAATCATCCGGATTTTGTATTGAGTGAACTTTGTAAAAGATTACTCAACAGGCAATTGCTGAAAATTAAATTACAGGCAGAACCTTTTGAAGCAGCTGAAGTGCAAGAAAAACTAGCAGATGCAGCTAAACAATTAGGTGTTGATGCAACAACAGCATCTTATTTTGTATTTACAGGAACTGCTAATAATACCATGTATCAGTCTCAAGACGAGCGAATCAATATTTTATTTAAAGATGGCAAGGTTAAAGATATTGCGGCTATTGACAATTCTTTAATTCATCAAACCATTTCAGCGCCAATTAAAAAATTCTACATTTGTTCGTTATAAAATACAATTTTGTTGGGTTTTTAATAATCATTTTGTATAAAACAATATCATTAATATGACATTTACTGCGTCGCAAATAGCTTTATTAATCAATGCTACAATTGAAGGCGATGCCACGGTATCGGTTCATTCTTTTGGAAAAATTGAAGAAGCAAAATCTGGTCAGTTGGCTTTTTTAGCAAATCCTAAATACGAAGATTTTTTATATACTACTCAAGCTTCTGTAATTATTATCAATCATAGTTTACAACTCAAAAATCCTATTTCAGCTACTTTGCTTCGTGTGCCAGATGCATATAGTGCATTTGCAATTTTACTGGGTAAATACCAGGAGCTGGAATCACAACAATTACAGGGCATTCAACAACCGAGCTACATATCATCAACAGCAACTTTAGGTAACCATGTTTTTGTTGGTGCTTTTGCTTATATCGGTGACAATGTGAGTATTGGAAATAATGTAAAAATCTATCCCGGAGTATTTGTTGGAAACAATGTCTTAATCGCAGATGATACAACTTTACATCCAGGTGTAAAAGTGTATCATGAATGTAAGTTGGGTAAACATGTTACAATTCATGCCGGTACGGTAATAGGAAGTGATGGTTTTGGTTTTGCTCCACAAGCAGACGGAGGCTATAAAAAAGTACCGCAAATTGGAAATGTGGTAATTGAAGATTTTGTTGAAATAGGCGCTAATACTACTATTGATCGGGCTACAATTGGAAGTACGATTATTAGAATGGGGGTTAAATTGGACAACCTTATTCAAATTGCACATAATGTAGAGGTAGGTATCAATACGGTTATTGCTGCGCAATGTGGCATTAGTGGCAGCACTAAAGTTGGTAAGAATGTAATGATGGGCGGACAAGTTGGAACTGCCGGACACATTAGTATTGCAGATGGCAGCAAGATTGCCGGACAAAGTGGTATTACTAAAACAATAAAAAATATTAATGCTACTGTCACAGGAAATCCTGCGCAGCCGGCATCAGCTTCACTTCGAAGCCAGGCATTGGTAAAAAACCTACCGGATTTAGAGAAACGAATCAAAGAGCTGGAAAAGTTAGTTGAGGAATTAGTGAAAAAGGAGAAAGTCGGAGGTCATTAAAGTTGGGAAAGTCAGTAAAGTCCGAAAAAACGGGAAAGTCAGTGAAGTCGGGAAGTCGGAATTAGGAAAACCTCTTCAACCTCTTGAACTTTTTCAACTTCTTGAACTCCATAAACCAATTACCCGCATAATTAAATCAACATCAGCTTTCGTTAGTATCACTTATTTTTGTAGGATTGTATCCTAATCGTTGAAGGGTGCGACGCCACAAAAAGTTGAGTATTGTACAGGTGCTCGTTACCCAAAAAAATAATTCTATGGACATACATTTTAATCCTGATAAGCAACATACACTGGGAAATTCTATTAGTATCAGTGGTACAGGTTTACATACAGGAGTATTGGTAGACATGACTTTGAAGCCTGCAAATCCGGGTTTTGGTATTCAATTTCAACGTATTGATTTGCCGAATCAGCCTATTATAAAAGCAGATTGTGATTTGGTAACCGACACGAGCAGGGGAACTACTTTACAAGTTGGAGACGCTAAAATAAGTACGGTAGAACATGTACTGGCAGCTTTGGTAGGGATGGGTGTAGATAATACTTTGATAGAATTGAACGGACCTGAAATTCCGATAATTGATGGCAGCAGCGAACCTTTTGTAAGGTTAATTGAAGAAGCTGGTGTGGTAGAACAGGAAGCAAATAAAATATGGTATAGTATAGATGAAAATATTTATTTGTATGATGAAGGCAAACGTGTAGAGATGGTGGCAATGCCTGCATTGGATTATCAAATTACAACACTGATAGATTTTAATAGTCCGGTATTGGGTACACAACATGCCGGTTTAAAATCAATTAAAGAATTTAAAACAGAGATTGCACCTTGCAGAACATTTTGTTTTTTACACGAGTTGGAAATGTTGCTGGATAATGATTTGGTGAAAGGTGGCGATATTAATAATGCAATTGTAGTAGTAGATAAGCCGGTGACTGAAGAGGAGATGAATAGATTGGCTAAAGCTTTTAAAAGAGATAAAATTGAAATAAAAACAGAAGGCTATCTCAACAATTTGGAACTTCGTTTTCCGAATGAACCTGCAAGACACAAGCTTTTGGATGTAATTGGAGATTTAGCATTGATTGGTTATCCGATTAAGGCAAGAATTATTGCAAACAGACCGGGACATAGCAGTAATGTTGATTTTGCAAAAAAAATAAAGCAATATATCAAGAAGAATAAACATGTAAAAGATGTACCGGTTTATAATCCAACATTACCACCAATATTTACTTTACAAGAAATTGAAAAAACATTACCACATCGTCATCCTTTTTTATTGGTAGATAAGATTATTGAATTAACCGACAATCAAATTGTAGGTGTGAAAAATGTAACTTTCAATGAATGGTTTTTTGTAGGTCATTTCCCAGGAAACCCTGTAATGCCTGGTGTTTTGCAGATTGAAGCACTGGCACAAACAGGTGGTATATTATGTATTAATTCAATGCCGGAAGGGCAATATGATACATATTTTTTAAAGATTGATAACTGTAAGTTTAAACAAATGGTAAGGCCCGGTGATACGATGCTTTTGAAAATGGAAATGGTAGGCGTAATTCGCAGAGGCATTTGTGAAATGAAAGGCACTGTTTATGTAAACGGAAAAGTTGCTACTGAAGCCGACTTGGTAGCACAAGTAGTAAGAAGAAATAATTAGATGCAGCGAATTGAGGAAAAATTGCGTCTACGAAAAATCTGGTATTGCAACAGAGAAAATTGCAATGCTGACTAAAAATTACACACTTAACAAAACTGAATGACACATCCATTTACCTACATTGACCCCAATGCTAAGGTTGCTTCTAATACAAAAATTGATCCTTTTACAGTAATACACGGTGATGTAACTATTGGCGAAGGAACCTGGATTGGTAGTAATGTAACTATCATGGAAGGCACTAAAATTGGAAAAAATTGTAGAATTTTTCCGGGTGCTGTAATAGGTGCAATACCTCAAGATTTAAAATTTAGTGGCGAAAAAACCACAGTTGAAATTGGGGATAATACTACTATTCGTGAGTTTGTAACTGTGAATAGGGGTACAGAAGAAAAAGGCAAAACAATTGTAGGTAGCAATTGCCTGATTATGGCATACAGCCACATTGCACATGATTGTATTATCGGCAATCATTGTATTATGAGTAACAGTGTACAAGTTGCGGGACATGTAGTGGTTGGAGATTATGCAATCATTGGTGGGGTGAGTGCGGTGCATCAGTTTGTGCATATTGGTCAACACACATTTATTGCGGGGGGAAGTTTGGTAAGTAAAGATGTGCCACCTTATATCAAAGCAGTTCGTAATCCTTTGAGTTATGGTGGTGTAAACAGTGTAGGATTAAAAAGAAGAGGTTTTACTTTAGATAAGATTAATCATGTGTTGGATATATACAGAATTATTTATAACAAAGGATTAAATACATCACAAGCAGTTGATTTTATTGAAGAAGAAATCAAGGCAAGTGATGAACGTGACGAGATTGTAACTTTTATAAGAGATAGCGGAAGAGGTATTATCAAAAAGTTTACAAAAGGCTTAACTGACGAAGATTAATTTATAACTCTGAGACAATTATTTTTTCTATTCAACAATTAATTTTTACCATTGAGTGATTTTTTTATTGACAGGTCACTTTCCACATCATTGGCTCCTTTAGCTGAAACAATTTTTGTTACGCTAACTGACGCCGGTAAAAAATTTAACCGAGATTGGATTTTTCGTAACCTTAATTATACATTTCAATCGGGTAATAGTTATGCTATTACCGGACCAAATGGGAGTGGGAAAAGTACTTTGTTGCAAGTGCTTGCGTCGAGCACCAATGTAAGTGAGGGTAAAATCAATATTAAGATACATTCTAACTCAATTTCTAGCATCAATATAGCAACTGAAATTCAATCTGAAAATGTATATCAATATATTTCAATGGCTGCACCTTATTTGGAATTGGTAGAAGAAATGACTGTTACAGAGTTTCTTCAATTTCATTCCGTGTTTAAACCATTGATGCTTTCTGTATCTGAAATTATTAATGCTATTGGTTTGGAAAAAGCAGCTTCTAAACAAATTAGGTATTATAGTAGTGGCATGAAGCAACGCGTAAAATTAGCACAAGCAATTTTTAGCAATACGCCAATACTATTATTAGATGAGCCTTGTACCAACTTGGATACTTCAGGTTATGATTTATACCATCAACTATTGAAAAAATATTGCTCAAATAAAATGGTTATTATTAGCAGTAATGATGAAAATGAAATTGGGTTTTGTAAAGAGCGTATTAGTATGAATGATATGAAAGGTTAGCTCTTTTTTAGTTTTATAATTATTTAGTTCATTGAGGAGGTTATAAATTTTAATAGTTTAGATAGTTTAAAATCACAACAAAATTCCTACTCTTCGGTCTTCCCGACTTTTCGGACTTTACCTCTTCTTAGCAACTTCCAATAATTTTGCAATCGCCGCTCTTCCCTCTACACCAAGGTTGATAGAATAATTGTTTACATACAAATCAATGTGTTGTTTCATTACTTCTTGTTCCATTTCTTGTGCATGTAATTTTACATAATCTGAAATGAGCGGATATTTTTCAAATGCATATTCTACACTTTTGCGGATCAATTGATCAACTTGTAATCTGGTGGGTTCACTCAATCGGTGATGTGCAACAATACCGCCTAATGGAATGGGTATTTGTAATTGTTGTTCCCAATATTCACCTAAGTCCATTATTTTTTTCAACCCTTTTTGCTGGTAGGTAAATCTATTTTCATGAATGATAACACCCGCATCTACAATGCCAATGAGTATTGCATTTTCAATTTCATGAAACACCATATACTTTTTTTTCTTTACATTGGGATATGCAAGCGAAAACAATAAATGAGCAGTAGTATTTTCTCCTGGAATAGCAATTGTTGCATCTTCTAAAGATGAGTTGTCTGGTATTTTATTGGAAACCAATAATGGCCCAACACCCTCACCTAATGCGCTACCACTGTTTAATACGGAGTAATGATTTAATAATAATGGCAACACACCAAAGCTGATTTTTGTAATATCTAGTTTTTCCTCTAATGCCCATTCATTAAGGGTTTGAACATCTTCCAAAACAACATCAAACTCTAAACCTCCTGTATCAATTTTATGATTGACCAATGCATCAAAAATGAAGGTGTCATTGGGACAAGGTGAAAATCCAAGGGTAAGTTTCATGATTTGTTTTTCAGTTATGATATACTACAACTTTTTGATGAGTTGAACTAATGTTTCATTTAAAATTTCAATGCTTTCTTTCAACAACCATTTTGTTTTGTTTCTTTCGCCAATATAATTACTGGTAGCACGTAATTGTAAAAAAGGAATTCCCATTGTTCTGCAAACATAATGCAATGCAGCTCCTTCCATACTTTCCAGGGTAGGATGGTAGTGCTGTAATATTTGTTCCTTGCGTATTTTTTGTGTGGTAATTTCATTTACAGTAACAGCAACAACAGCCGGCAATTTTAGTATGTTGTATTGCTTCAACCAAGGGTTTGGTAAAAGTTGTTTTAAAAATGGCGGCGTATTATTTTTTTGCAGTTGCAAATCAAAAATATCTTTCCATTGACCTTTTTCGGCAACACCTAAATCACCAATTGACTCTTGTTTTATTACAAAGACTTTTGCCAAGGATTGACAGTCATCAAAAGTGCCTGCAATCCCCACTTGAATGATGAGATTTGGTTTTTCTGATGCAATGATTTTCATCAAAGAAACAGCTGTTGACAACATCCCTACACCACTTTGGTGAAATATAATTTGGTGTTTGGTTTTATTAACTTTTGAAAGTGCAGCAATTTGTTTGGAAGCTTGTATCCATTCATTTTTCGTTGCTGCTGTAATAATTATTTTCATGTGCTTATTTCTTGCGATGCAAGTTTATTTACTGATTGTAAAGGTGCGTTTTTTTTTAATGTTTTTTAAAGCTACTGCTTATCTGATAAATTTTGTTTTATCAGAAATAATAAAACAATTGTAAAAACAATTTTAGATGTGGCGAACAATTAATTATTTTTGAAAAACTAATGAGAAAAGCTTCATACAAGCATAGTTTGTTTTTTCTATTCATAACATTCATCTGTTCTGTTTCATTTGCACAACCCAAAAAAATTATTGGCCTTGTAAAAGATAAACAAAGCGATGAACCAATTCCTTTTGGTTCTGTCTTTTTACAATCGGCGAAAACTGGGGGCTTAACTGATACGATGGGCCGGTTTTCTATTACGTTTGATTATTCATTTAAAACTGATACACTTCAAATTTCAAGTGTTGGTTATAAAATAGTTTCTATTCCTTTATCATTGATTAAAGACTCAGCTTCGCTTATCGTTTATTTGGAAGTATTGCCGCCATCTGGCGAAGCCGTTGTAAAGAGTAAATATAACAGGGCATTGTGGTTTTGGAAAAGAATTATTAAAAACAAATTAAAAAATGATAAAACTCGTTGGGATAATTATGCCTACGAAATTTACAATAAACTCGAACTTGATTTAAACAATGTAAATAAAGATAAATTAGGCAACAACAAACTATTGAAGCCACTAAATTTTGTTTTGAGTTATGTAGATTCTACTTCTGAAGCAACAAAATATTTGCCCATTTTTTTAACTGAAATTTTATCAGATTATTATTTCCAAAAATCACCCGAAAGAATTCATGAGTATATCAAAGCTACCAAAACCAATGGTATAGAAAATGAAAGTATTATTAAAGAATTGGGTGGCATGTACCAAAATATAAATGTTTACAAAAATTTTCTTCCTGTTTTTGACAAACAATTTATTAGTCCGCTGAATGATAACGGAGAAAAATATTATAACTTTAAACTACTGGATACGCAATATTTAAACAAGAAAAGATTGGTGCATTTGCGCTTCACACCAAAACAAAAAGGTGCTGATGTTTTTGAAGGTGATTGCTGGGTAAATGATACAAGTTATGCTATTCAAAAAATTACACTCAGACCAAGTGTAGATGCCAATATCAATTATATTTCTGGCTTGACACTAATCCAGGAATTTAAGTTAATACAAGACAGTATTTGGTTTTTGTATAAAGATAAATTTGTTGCAGACATTGCACCTATTGGCAAATCCAAACTTGCATTGATTGGTAGAAAAACAACAACCTATAAAAATGTAGTTTTCAATAATAGTTCCATCACTACTAATTTACAACAGAATAAAAAGGTGCAGCAGGTAGATTTAAATACTGCTTCAGCAAATTTTGCAGATAGTTTTTGGGCAGTAAACAGACATGAACAATTAAATAAAAATGAAACAACAGTCTACAAAGTTTGGGACACACTCAATAACAACCCAACATTCAAATTGTATCGTGGCATTTTGCGTGCAGTAGCTTTGGGCACACAAGACATTGGTAATATTACAATTGGACCATGGTTTTACTGGCTTAGTGCAAATCCGTATGAAGGTATCAGAACAAGGTTTGATGTAGCAACCAATACGGGTTTCAATAAAAACTTGTATCTGCATGGTTATATGGCTTATGGTTTTTCTGACAAGCGATATAAAGGCAAGTTGGAAATGCGTTATTTATTTAATAGAAATCCCTGGACTTACTTGCATTTGAGTTATAGAAATGATATTGATAATGGTCAGTTTTATTATGATCAGTTGGGTGCTGATAATATTTTTGCTACTTGGTTTCGTCGTCCCGGAATTCCTTTTAAATTGCAGCGTGCAGAAGAAATAAAAGCAGAGTTTTTTAAAGAAACTAATACCGGTTTTTCGTTTGGGGCAACCGCTTCAAGTAAAGCATTTGAGTCTTTAATAAATTTACCTGATCAATCATTTTTTACTGTAATCAACGGCACACCGCTAAAAACTTTTGAAACTAGTTTCCAAATCAAATATGCTTATGCCGAAAGGTTTTTAAGTGATAATTTTTATCGTGCTTCATTGGGTAGTAATTATCCAATTGTTGATTTTCGATATACGCGTGGATGGCCCGGTGTATTGAAAAGCAGTTATCAATATGATAAATTTGATTTAACGGTTTCAGATGATATCATTATTGCACCTTATGGAAAATTAAATTATAATCTGTTTGGCGGAAAGGTATATGGCACAGTGCCTTTTCAATTTTTAGAATTATTGCCCGGTAATGAAATGTACTATTACAATCGTTATGCATTTAATTTGATGAATCGGTTTGAATATGTAGCAGATGCCTTTGCAGGCTTCAGCGTAGAACATAATATTGGTAGTGGTTTGTTCAGATATATACCATTAACACGCAAATTAAAATTCAGGCAATTTTATAGTGTGAAAGGCGTTACAGGAAATATCAATGATGAAAATAAAAAACTTAATTTCGTTGGAAATTACCCGTATAAATCTTTGGATAATAAAATGTATTTGGAACTAAGTACCGGTGTAGATAATATTTTTAAACTCTTTCGTATAGATTTTGTGTGGCGGTTGTTACCCGAAAAAGATTCTAAAATTCAGACTTCAAATTTTGGCGTGTTTGGAAGTTTCAGAATTAGTTTTTAATTCAAAATTATTTTCTAACCACACAATATAAATTTTGTCAAAATACTCTAAAACAAAAATATTTTATAAACTTTCTAAACTACTAAACTAAAAAACTATACAACTATCCACCAAACTCCCATCCAATATCTCTTCTGTAATACATGCCCTCAAAACTAATTTTTTCCAATATTGCTTTGCTTTTTTCAACGGCAAGTGAAATGGTATCTGATTGTGAAGTAACTGCTAAAACACGACCTCCATTTGTTAACAATTCACTGGTTTCATTTTGTTTTGTTCCTGCATGAAAAATTAAACTGTCATTTGTTTTTTCTTTAGGCAAATGAATGATTTTATTTTTTTCATAATCCTGCGGATAGCCGCCACTTACGGCCATTACAGTGGCAAAGCTGCCCTCGTGGTAGGTGATATTGGTATCCTCCAAAGTGCCGTTGTCCATTGCTGCAAATAAACTAACTAAATCTGTTTCTAGTCTTGGTAATACAACTTCTGTTTCAGGATCTCCCAATCTGCAATTGTATTCAATTACATAGGGTTCGCCATTGCAATTCATCAACCCAAAAAATATAAATCCGTTGTAAATAAAATTTTCTTTTTGTAATCCGTTAACTGTGGGTTGAATAATTTTTGACTCCACTTTTTCCATGAACAATTCATCCATAAAAGGCACAGGTGTTACGCAACCCATGCCACCAGTATTCAATCCAGTATCACCTTCGCCAATACGTTTGTAATCTTTTGCATGACCAATAATTTGGTAATTTTTCCCATTGGTTAATACAAATACACTTACTTCAATTCCTTTTAAAAATTCTTCAATAACAACTTTACTGCTTGCTTCTCCAAATTGTTTGTCTACAATCATTGATTCAAAAACCTGTAAAGCATCATTATGCGTTTCACTGATTACAACACCTTTTCCTGCTGCCAATCCATCCGCTTTTAAAACTATAGGTAAACTGTGTTGTGCAATGTATTCTTTACCTTCTTCAAAATTATGGATAGTAAATTCAGCATAACCTGCAGTTGGTATTTGATGCCTTTGCATAAACGCTTTGCTAAAAGCTTTGCTACCTTCTAATTGTGCCGCATTTGCCGAAGGCCCGACTACAATTCCATTCCACTTTTTATTGTTATTTGTAGAAGTTAGAAAGTCGGTAATGCCTTTTACCAAAGGCTCTTCAGGTCCTACAACTACAATGTCTATATTTTGTTCAAGGCAAAAATTTTTTATAGCTTCAAAGTCAGTTAGTGCAAGTACCACATTCGTTCCTAATAAAGCAGTTCCGGGATTTCCGGGTGCAATAAAAAGGTTATCACAATGATGACTTTGTGCCATTTTCCAAGCCATTGCATGTTCACGGCCACCGCTGCCAAGTAATAAAATATTCATAGTAGTTTGCTGTATTAAAGTAAGGCGAAAGTAGTTGGAAATTTGAATTTGTACTTTCATTTTTTTGTCTTTATGCAACATTTTTAAAACAAGGATTTATTTATAAAATTTTCTCTGTATTTTGAGCCACATTAAAATTGAACACTAAAAAAAATCGTATGAGTCAAACTGCCATTGAACAAAAAGGACATCCTAAAGGATTGTATGTGCTATTCGCCACTGAATTTTGGGAGCGTTTCAGCTATTATGGAATGAGAGCAATTTTTGTATTGTTCATGACAAAGTATTTGTTTTTCGAAAAGTCTTATGCAAGTAATATTTATGGAAGTTATACCGGGTTGGTTTATTTAACTCCTCTAATAGGAGGGTATGTTGCCGATAGATATTGGGGTAATAGAAAATCAATTTTTGTTGGAGGGCTATTGATGGCTTTGGGTCAATTTATTTTATTTTCTTGTGCTTCAATGCCTAGTACATCAGGGTTGTCTCAAACTTTGTTGTGGACAGGATTGGCATTCTTGATTTTTGGTAATGGGTTCTTCAAGCCAAATATTTCAACAATGGTTGGACAATTATATTTAGACACAGATAACAGTAGGAAAGATGGTGCTTATACCATTTTTTACATGGGTATCAATGCGGGCGCATTTGTTGCACCTTTGGTGTGTGGATATTTGGGTGAGAATATAGATTTTAAATGGGGCTTTCTTGCTGCAGGAATTGGTATGTTAATAAGCTTGGTTATTTTTTACTATACAAAAGATAGATACGTCGTTTCACCTTCGGGAGTACAATTAGGTGTTAGTCCAAATAAATCAAACGATGCCGTTAGCACAGAAGACAGCTCAAAAACAGGGTTCAGTAATTCTCAAATTATTATTTTAATAGCATCCATTGTTGCAGCAATATCATTGATTCATTTGGTATTGAAAGTTGACTTTTGGGGTTCTGCAATTTATGGAATGACTTTATGTTTACCATTTGCAATTCTTACAGATCGTTCACTTACAAAAATTGAAAAAGAGCGTTTGACGGTAGTTGTCATCATCATGTTATTTGTTGTTTTCTTTTGGATGTGTTTTGAACAAGCAGGAGCGTCATTAACTTTTTTTGCAGATGCACAAACCGATAGAAAAATTTTCGGTTGGGAAATGCCTGCTAGTTATTTCCAAAGTTTTAATGCCGGTTATATTGTATTACTTGCACCCATATTTGCAATTCTTTGGGAGAAGTTGGCAAAGAAAGGCTTTGAACCACCTGCTCCTATGAAACAAGCAATGGGATTGGGTTTCCTAGCTTTAGGATTTTTATTTATTGCATTTGGTACAACTGGTGATCCTGCAGTTAAAGTGAGTATTTTGTGGTTGTCTGGTTTGTATTTTTTACATACAGTAGGAGAATTGTGTTTAAGCCCTATTGGTTTATCTATGGTAAATAAATTAGCTCCTGGAAGGTTTACAAGTTTAATGATGGGAATTTGGTTTATGGCAATTGCAACCGGTAATAAATTAGCAGGAACAATGAGTTCATTGTATCCTGATCCGGCATCAACAGGCCCTAAACCTGTTTTTCTTGGAATTACGATTGACAATCTTCATACTTACTTTATGATTTTTGTAGGCTTCTCCGGAGTTGCTGCTGTTATTTTATTTTTCTTATCACGTAAGCTTCAAAAAATGATGCACGGAATAAAATAATTTAAATCAATATTTTTTAAAGCCGATTGATGAATGTGTCAGTCGGCTTTTTTATTCCTTTTATTTTATCATTCTCATAACTATTGAAGAACTTTATCTTTGCAGTAAATTCTAAATTATGTTTATTAAACAATTATACACCGGCTGTTTGAGCGAATCAGCCTATTACATAGAAAGTGAAGGCATTGCAGCAGTAATAGATCCATTAAGAGATATTGATGAATATTTGCAACTGGCTAGTGAACGTAATGCAACTATCAAGTATATTTTTGAAACACATTTCCATGCAGATTTTATCAGTGGACATCTTGACCTTGCACAAGCAACAGGCGCTACTATTATTTACGGACCTGATACGGTAACAAAATTTCCGGTACATGTTGCAAAGGATGGAGAAATTTTTTCAATTGGTAAATTGACTGTTGAAGTAATGCACACACCGGGTCATACTTTGGAAAGCAGTTGTTTTTTATTGAAAGATGAAGCAGGAAAAAATCATGCAGTATTCACTGGAGATACTTTGTTTGTTGGTGATGTAGGTAGGCCTGATTTATCTCAAAAAGATGCTGAATTAACCATGGAAGATTTAGCAGGAATGTTGTATGATAGTTTGCAAACTAAAATTATGCCACTTGCAGATGATGTTATTTTATATCCCGCACATGGTGCAGGAAGCAGTTGTGGTAAAAATTTAGGTCCTGAAACATTCAGTACAATCGGAGCGCAAAAGCAATCTAATTATGCATTACAACAACAAACAAAAGCAGATTTTATAACTGCAGTTACAACAGGGTTAAGTACACCGCCACAATATTTTCCGATCAATGCAAAAATTAATAAAGAAGGGTACGATAGCCTGCAATCGATACTAGATAATGGTTTGCAGCCGTTGTCTGTTGCAGCATTCAAAGAAAAAGCTGCCCAGGATAATACCATAATTGTTGATACTAGAAAAGCAAATGTCTTCACAGAAGGGTTTGTGCCAAACAGTATTTTTATTGGATTGGAAGGGCGTTTTGCAGAATGGGCTGGAAGTATTTTGCCTTTTGATAAAAATATTTTATTGGTTACAGAAACTGGTAAAGAAAAAGAAACAATTGTACGTATGGCAAGAGTTGGGTTTGAGGATTTTATTGGTTACTTACAAGGTGGTTTTGAAGCTTGGAAAAATACCAATGAGAAAATTGATTTGATCATAGATATTGAAGCAGATGAATTAGCAATGGATATTCCGTTTGATGATCAGTTGTTGGTGATAGATGTTCGTAAAGAAAATGAATATGCTGATGGACATTTGACACAGGCAATGAATATTCCTTTAAGTAATTTAATCGACCCCGGAAGCATGGCGGATTTGGATGATAGCCACAATATGTATGTTCATTGTGCAGGTGGTTATAGAAGTGTAATTGCAGCTTCGCTTATCAAACGACAAGGATTGCATAATGTAAGAAATGTATTGGGAGGATGGGGTGCTATCAAAGAATTAAAAGATAAATTTACTATCGAAAAAAGTATTGAGGTTGAGAGTTAATTAGAATTATTCTTTTAGAGAATCTAGTCAGATGTAGTTAGTGTAATTCTCTGTAACATAATACAACAAGGGGTTTCAGTTGAATAAATTGAAACCCTTTTTTATTTTTGAAAATTATTTGATTACCAAATGTCCATATTTTTCTTCTTCAAATTCCCATTTCCATCTGCGATGGCTCCATAAATAATTAGCAGGTCTTTCTTTAATACGGGCTTCAATAAATTCGATCAATTTTTTGGTTATTTCACCACTAGGTAATTCTTTTGGTTTAGTGGTAAGTACGGTGAAATCTATTTTATAATAACCACGCTTTACTTTATAATAGTTCATCATCACAACAGCAGTATTCATGCGTACTGCGCCCTTTTCTGGACCATTGTAAAAAGGCGCTAGCTTCCCGAAAAACGGCAACCATACCGCTTTGTTCGGATTTCCGGGGTTTTGATCGGCAACCAAACCCAATGCATATTGTTCTTTATTGTAATTGTGAAAACTAGTTCTAAACTCAGGAACAGATATCAAAATAGTATTAAATTTTGTTCGAAGCTTTACAATCAACTTATTAAAGTTTTGATTTGTTAATGGCATATAAATACCAATAAAACGACCTTTCAAATTTTTTGAAATTCCTAAATTTCCAAATTCCCAATTGAAAAAATGTCCGGTATGAATTTGAATATTTTGTCCTGTTTTATACAGGTCATTTAAAACTTCTGAGTTAGTAATACAACGTTTGTCAAATTCTTTTGGAGAGATAGAAATCAGTTTGATTGTCTCAATAAATGTATCAATAAAATTGTGATAAAAATCTTTTGCAATTCTAATTCTTTCTTGTTCTGTTTTTTCAGGAAAAGCAATAGATAAATTTCTCATCACTACTTCTTTTCTGTAACCTAATACATAATAAATCAATAAATAAATTCCATCTCCAATAAAATAAATAATCCTCCACGGAAGTAATGATAAAAGATAGAAGAGTGGGTATATGAGGTAGTACATGAAGTTAAAAGTTTAGTTAGTTTAGTTAGTTTAGGAAGTTTATTGGTAAGTTTAGCTTATTTAAATTTTATTCCTTTTATTTCAGATGCTTGAAGGCTTTCAATTAAAGAACGTAACAATCTTGAAATTTCATTTGCTAAATTTTTTAAATAGTCTAATCTTTCATTCGTTATATAATCATAATCAAATAATCTGTAAAGTTGTGAAATAGATTCTTGTAATGAGCCATTTGAAATGGTAAGAAAGTTTTTGAATTCAATATTCCCCATTCTTCCAAAACCTTCAGCAATGTTATCCATAACAGATCCACTTGAAGCTTTCAACTGCTCTTTCAATTCAAAATTTTTCGCCTGAATTAGAATTTTAATTTCATTTTTTAATTCAAGATGAAATACCCTTGCTTTTTGCCAAACAATAATATCTTCTAAAGTTTTAAATGTTGCCATCGACTATACTATTTAAACTATAAACTAAACTAATGACTAAACTATTAAACTAATTTTAAAGAACAATATTCTGCAACAACTCACTCCTCAAAGGATGATCTGTGTTGAAATGTAAGCCAATACTTTCTTTTCTGAATTCGGCACCTTTTACAATTAAATATCCTACCGTAATAATATTTCTTAACTCACACAATTGCGGAGAAACTTTTGTGTTACGGTAAAGATGTTCGGTTTCTTCAAACAATAAATCTAGTCGTTTCATAGCACGTTGTAACCTTACATCCGAACGAACAATGCCCACATAATCACTCATGATTTGCTGCAATTCTTTTTGGCTTTGTGTAATCAAAATCATTTCTTTTGGTTCCGATGTTCCTTTGGCGTTCCAATCAGGAATTGCATTGCCAATATTTTCTGCAAATGCAGATTCAGCAGGGGTTTCACCATTTTCTAATCGAGCAATAATATCTAAAAATGCACGATGTGCAAATACCATTGCCTCTAACAAACTATTACTTGCCAAACGATTTGCGCCATGCAATCCGGTGCTTGCGCATTCGCCGCAAGCATATAAATTTTGTATAGAAGTTCTAGCAAATTCATCTGTCTTAATACCGCCACAACTATAATGTGCAGCAGGTGCTACGGGTATCATGTGTTGTGTAACATCAATTCCTATGGACAAACATTTTTTATAAATATTAGGGAAGTGGTGAATGAATTTTTCTTTATCTATGTGTCTGCAATCCAAGTATACATGCTCAGTTCCAGAAATTTTCATTTCATTGTCAATAGCTCTAGCCACTATATCTCGTGGTGCAAGGTCTTTTCTTGCATCATATTTTTCCATGAAAGCTTCCCCATTTTTATTACGCAGAATTCCGCCATCACCTCTTACTGCTTCTGTAATTAAAAATGAAGGAGAAACGCCTGGCTCAAATAACGCTGTAGGATGAAACTGAATAAACTCCATATTTTCAATTCTTCCCTTAGCCCTGTATACCATTGCAATGCCGTCTCCTGTTGCAATTTTAGGGTTGGTAGTTGTTCGATATGCTTGTCCGCAACCACCCGTTGCCAGTAAAGTAAAATGGCTTAAAACTTTTTCAATTTTATTGGTAGTTAAGTTTAAAGCATACACACCAAAACAAGTAATATCTAATGTAGATTTTGTAACCAAATATCCCAGGTGATGTTGTGTAATAATATCAATAACAAAACAATGGTTGTTGATTTCAATATTTGGTGTTGAAGCAACTTCCTGCAACAATGCTCGTTCCATTTCTTTGCCCGTAACATCTTTGTGGTGCAGAATTCTGTATTCACTATGACCGCCTTCACGCCCCAAAGCATATTCACCACTTTCGTTTTTATCAAAGCTTGCACCATATTCAATAATCTCTCTGATTCTTTCCGGACCTTCCTTCACAACAATTTCAACAATATGTTTATTGCACAATCCATCGCCTGCAACTAAGGTATCATCAATATGTTTATCAAAACTGTCTTTGTCTTCATCCCACACGCCTGCAATGCCGCCTTGTGCATATTTGGTATTCGTTTCATCGGCATTGGTTTTTGTAATCACCAATACTTTTTTGTCCGGAAATTGTTTGGCTGTTTTTAAAGCATACGTTAATCCCGCAATGCCACTACCTATAACGAGGAAATCTGTTTGCATATTTTTTTGTTATCGGCTTTTGAATGTCTGTTGAGCTTTTGTTGCGTCGCACACTTGTACGCTTTGTACTTTACTGAACACTTTGAAACCCAATCCTGTTAAGCATTTGGCTCAACCCAGGCTTCATTTTCTTTCAATAAATTAATTAATTCATCCACTGCAATTTCGCTGTCCAAATTTCTTTTTACAATTTCTTTTCCTTTGTATAAAGTAATTTTTCCTACACCGCTGCCAACATAGCCAAAATCTGCATCAGCCATTTCGCCGGGTCCGTTTACAATGCAACCCATGATGGCAATTTTAATTCCTTTTAAATGATTGGTTCTGTTTCTGATTTTTGCAGTTGTTTCTTGTAAATCAAATAATGTTCTGCCACAACTTGGGCAACTGATATATTCTGTTTTGGAGATACGAGTACGAGTCGCCTGAAGTATGGAAAAGGCTGTAGAATTGATGAATCCTTCAACACTACTATTGTTTAAATAATTTCTTCCACTTGCATTGGTAGTAGCTGCATTTTCATAAGAAGTGTTGGTCATTCCAAAACAAACACCATCGCCAAAACCATCTAACAATAATGCTCCGGCTTCTGTAGCGTAATGAATCAAATGTTCGTCGGCTGTTTGCCAGTTACTATCAATATTTAATACGACAGGGTTTTCAATTTTTCTGTTCATTAATTCAATAAACATTCTGCGAACAGCAGGCATTGCATGTAAATTTTTACTACTCAAATATAAAACTACAGAAGGGTTGTTTGCTAATTCATCTAAGTAAGTGAAATCATTGATAGCAGTTGCATCACTAAAACAATCAATCATTACAAAATTGATGTTGTTATGTTTCGCATCCGATTCTACAAATCCTTTCGCATCAAAGATGGGAATGTATTTCGCTGTATCACTAGCTGTTACTGCATAATTAGGCCATGTTATTACTTTCAATGTTCCCGGCAATGCAAAATCAAATTCAGGCTTTGCAGTAAAAATATAATCCGCTGCTGCATCTCCAATATTCCATTTGTCGGTAGTAACATCATATTTATAACCAATACTTTCCAAAGAGTTTGGAGTAATATTTTCTACTTTACTAAAGTCCGCAATTACAACAGGAACATGGGTTCCGCCAATATTATCGACTGTAAAAGTTTTCCTTTTTTTGTATTCAAACGGACTATATGGCAATCGAAAACCTGTAGTATCCGCAACCGCAGGAATTAAACCTTCCGTCTTTCCGTCTTCCCGACTTCCCAACTTCCTACCTTTATATCGTTTCACCAAATCTCTGCACACCGGTATTTCAAATTCGGGATCTTCTGTTAAACTAACCCTTATTGTATCACCAATCCCATCTTCTAATAAAGTACCAATTCCTGCAGCACTTTTTACACGTCCATCTTCACCGTCACCTGCTTCAGTAACGCCCAAATGCAAAGGATAAATTTCACCAAATTCATTATCCATTTGTTGAACCAAAAGTCGGTAAGCCTGCACCATTACTTGCGGGTTACTACTTTTCATACTTAAAACTATATTGTGGTAATCATGGCTTCTGGCAATACGTAAAAACTCCATTGCACTTTCCACCATTCCGTTTGCAGTATCGCCATAACGGCTCATAATTCTATCGCTCAAACTACCATGATTGGTGCCGATACGCATTGCAGTTCCATGTTCCTTACATATCAAAACCAATGGGGTAAAGCGTTCCCTGATACGTTCAATTTCTTCGGCATATTCTGCATCTGTGTAATCAATTTGTTCAAACTTTTTTTTATCTACATAGTTGCCCGGATTGACTCTGACTTTTTCTACAATTCGTGCAGCAATTTCTGCAGCATTTGGGGTAAAATGTATGTCGGCAACCAATGGCGTATTGTAGCCACGTTTGCGCAATTCGTCTTTTATATTTTGTAAATTTTCAGCTTCTTTTTTTGAAGGTGCAGTAATGCGAACCAATTCTGCTCCGGCTTCAATACAACGTATCGTTTGCTCAACAGTAGCAAGCGTATCCATTGTATCTGTTGTAGTCATTGTTTGCACACGAATAGGATGAAAATTGCCCAACAATAAATCACCAATTTTTACTTCTCTAGTTTTTAAGCGACTATATTTTGTAAGCGAGTTGCAATATTGTTGCATGATAATTTTATTAAATTAATTGTATTGCATTTGAAATTACATTTTCCCTTCTAAATAACCCAATTGTTTCAAAATATCTTTAAGTACATTTTTTCTAATTGACACTAAATTTTTTGATTTATCGCCTTCCATATTTAATACAAAAAAGTGTGGGTGTTTGTTTTCTTCTACCCAACCTACCATCCAAGTGAGGGCTTTACCATTTTCTTTAAAACCATAGCCTGTTTTGTATGCTAAAATATAATTGGCGTTGCTTTCCTGAACCATCAATTTTCGAACAACATCTTGTGTAGTTTTGGTAAATGGCAATTGGTTGAAGTATAATTTTTTTACTAAACCCAATTGTTCATCTGCTTTTATTTTTAATGAATTATCCAACCAAAAACTATCAATGTGTGTTGTGATTTTTTTAGTGCCATAACTTAAAGTATCCAACCATCGCTGCATTGTATCTTTTCCAATTCTTCTTGCAACTTCCTGGTAATAATGTGCAGCAGATGTTTTGAAAGCTTCTTCCATTGTTAAATCTTTATTCCATTCTTTTGCTGTATCTCCATTTGGAAGAAATCTGGTAACTCCATCCCACTTAATCATCATTTTTTCATTAACAATTTTACCTGTTTGTAACCCAATTAATGAATTCACAATTTTAAATGTAGAGGCAGGTAAATATGCTGAATCTTTATAACGACTCAAATTGTAAATGATAAAATTGCCTTGGCCGTTGTCAAATAAACCAAATGTTCCTTGCACTCCATAATCATCAAAATATTTTTTTAAACTATTGTCTTCTTTTACATTATTAGGCGAACATGAAAACAAAAATAAGCTGAATAAAAAAATTGACAGTGCTGATAATGAACGCATAGTTTGACTTTTATGATTGCAAATGTAAACCCTATCGTCGATACAAATGCATCAGTCTGTTTGCATCTGAAATCTATTGGATTAATGTATTGATTAAATAAATGAAATTTTTGTTTTAATTGATTTTTGTAGGATTGATATCACTACGAATCCTTTGAAAAATCAATTGATTTGATGATAATACTCATTCCCCACTTTCACTTTTGTTTATAGTCTTGTATAATAAAAATTGAGTTGCAATTTTATTATTTTCTACTAATTGCTATTTGATTTTTAACTTTTTAATAATGTTTTTCTAGAGTCGAAAAATGAAAATCCAATAAACAATACACATTATGCGTTACAACTATCTAAGTAATTTTTTAAAGTTATTTTATTCTTTTTCATTAGTAATCTTAATTAACTTCCCATTCTCTGGTATCCTTGCAAATAATATATCTGTTTCAAATGTTAAGTTATCCGGTCAAAATACTACAGCCGGAATTAATAATACCAACAATTATACGTTTGTGCAGTTTGATTTAAGCTGGGATAATTCCTAGAGGACAAGTTCCGGCTCCACAAATAATTGGGATGCCGTATGGGTATTTGTAAAATATCGGGTAGCTGCAGGACTATGGCAACACGCAAAATTAAATGCCACCGGAAATAGCAAAGGAACCGGACTAGCAATACCTTCAATTCAAGTTGGTTTGTTGGATGAAAATTTACCATTTAACAATACGTCTAATCCAGCCTTAGGGGCTTTTTTTACAGAAGTGCAATAGCTGCTGGTTCAACATTTCAGCAATGTAGCAGTTGTAAAAATTGGTGGTAAGTAAAGCAGCATTAGCGTGTATCCAAATCCAATAGCAGGCAATGTGATGAATTTGCAATTAGAAAATATAGTCAAAGACAATTACACGATACAATTGGTAACTACACAAGGCAGCGTTGTATAATGCAAACCAAACTACAACATGCGGGCGGCAGTGGTACACAAGCATCCAAATACCAACTATAAGCAACGGCAACTATGTATTAAAAGCAACAGCCGAAAATGGGATGGTGTTTACAGAGAAAGTGGTGGTGGGTAATAAGTGATAAGTTTTAAGTAATAAGTTTTAAGTAATAAATTAAAAAAATGAAAAACAACTTTTTAAATATTCTTCCATCGTTCTTAGCAATAATTATTTTGTTGGTAATGCCTTCAATATTACATGCACAACCGGTTGATCCCAATGGAGATCTTGCACCAATAGATGGCGGTGTAAGTATTGTGGCTGCTGCATGTGCAGGTTATTTGATTAAACGAAAACAAAAAGTTATTACCGAAAATTAAGGTAATGTAGTCAAAATTAAAATCATTTCACTACTCCCAATTCCTTGCCAACTTTTGTAAATGCTGTAATAGCTTTATCTAAATGTACTTGTTCATGTGCTGCACTCAATTGTACTCTTATTCTAGCCAAACCCTTTGCTACAACTGGATAGAAGAAGCCGATTACATAAATACCTTCTGCTAATAATTTGGCTGCAAAGGTTTGAGCAATTACTGCATCATACAACATGATTGGAACAATTGGATGATCGCCGGGTTTAATTTCAAAACCTGCCTCTGTCATTTTTGTTCTGAAATATTTTGTGTTGTATTCAAGTTTGTCTCGTAGTTCGGTTGTTTCAGTAAGCATATCTAAAACCGCAATGCTTGCGCCTACAATACTTGGTGCTACTGTGTTTGAGAAGAGATAAGGTCTTGATCGCTGACGCAACATTTCAATGATTTCTTTTTTGCCTGAAGTAAATCCACCACTTGCACCACCCAAAGCTTTACCCAAAGTGCCGGTAATTATATCTACTCTTCCCATTACATTTCTAAATTCATGTGTACCACGTCCGGTCTTTCCAAGAAAGCCCGAAGAGTGACATTCATCAATCATTACAATCGCATTGTATTGATCGGCAAGGTCACATATTTTATCTAGCTGCGCAATTGTTCCATCCATACTGAAACTGCCATCAGTTGCAATAATTCTGCTTCTTAAATGTTGCGTTTCAATTAATTTGGCTTCTAAATCAGCCATGTTGTTGTGGTCGTATCTGTAACGTTGTGCTTTACATAATCTTACTCCATCTATAATACTTGCATGGTTTAATGCATCGCTGATGATTGCATCTTCTTCATTAAACAATGGTTCAAATAAACCACCGTTTGCATCAAAAGCTGCGGCATATAAAATCGTATCCTCTGTGCCTAAAAAATCTGCAATTTTTTGTTCTAATATTTTATGTATGTCTTGGGTACCGCAGATGAATCGTACACTGCTCATGCCATAGCCATGTGTTTCAATTGCCTGATGTGCGGCTTCAATTACACTTGGATGAGATGATAACCCCAAATAATTATTGGCACAAAAATTTAATACGCTTTGTCCGTTTACAATAATTTCAGCACCTTGTTCGCTGGTAATAATTCTTTCTTTTTTTAATAAACCTGCAGCTTCAATTTCTTTTAATTCAGTTGCAATACGGGAAACGAAATTTGAGTTCATAATACAAGCATTTGATGTTTCCGCAAAGATAGTGTTACCGATGTAGTTTGTTATTAAGTGACAAAAAATATTGAAACCTGCTTGTAATAACATACATCTTTGTTATGAACTGATATTGAAAATTTGTAGTGTAGATAATTGTACGTTTGAAATAATGTTTTCATACAATCTTAACAATTTTGCATACTATTTTTTATTAACTATGTTCCAAATTAAAATTTTAATGAAAAAAATAATTGTCTTTTCTGTACTATTAATTTTATTTCAAAACGCAGGGTTTTCACAATCAAATACAACTAAAAAAATTCAAGTATGTCTAACCGAAAACGAAATGGAATTATTTAGACTGATTAATAATTATCGCCAACAAAATAATCTTCCAGTTATTCCTTTATCAACCTCATTATGTTTTGTTGCACAGCAACATGCAAAAGATGTTTGTGTAAATAAACCAGATATTAAAGGATGTAATATGCACAGCTGGAGTGATAGAGGCAATTGGTCACCGGTTTGTTATACAAGTGATCACAAACAAGCAAAGGGTATGTGGTCGAAACCAAGGGAACTGACCAACTATCAGTCGAATGGCTACGAAATTGCACATAGCACCTGGCATTCTGATAATGCTGATTACATTGTTACAGCTGCACAATCTTTAAATGGATGGAAAAATAGCGAGGGGCATAATCAAGTAATTTTAAATCTGGGAATTTGGAAAAATATTCCCTGGAATGCAATAGGAGTAGGCATTTATAAAGGCTATGCAATGGTTTGGTTTGGTACAGAAACGGATTCGGAAGTAATTCCTTTACTTTGTAAATAATCAAAAAAATTATCAACTAAATAAATATTTTTGCAACAGCATTATTTATTTATCATTTCAATTTTAAAATATGAAACAATTTTCATTTTTCGTTTTTTCACTTTTTGTATTTACCAATTCATTTGCACAAATCAAAGATGGCAGTATTGTATATGAAAAGAAAATGAACATGCACCGAAGAATAACAGACGAACAAATGCGAGCCTATATCCCTGAATTCAGAAGCAGTAAACATATATTATATTTTAGTGACAGCATATCCAATTACAAACCTTTGGTAGAATTGGAATCAAATGAAGGTGGTGAAGGTGGCAGAATGATTATGTCGATGGGTGCGTCAATGATGGGAGAAACAACGGACTTGTTTAAAAATTATCCAAAAGCTACAGCCACAAATATTATTGAATTTGGATCAAATACTTATAATGTTACCGACAGCATCAAAAAGCAAACCTGGGTATTACAAAATGAAACAAAAAATATTTTAGGCTACAATTGTAAGAAGGCTGTATTTAAACAAATGCAACAAATTTCAAAACAGACACGAAAGTTTACTAGTTTTAGTGTAAATGGAGACAGAGAAATTAAGAAAGATACCAGTTTTGCTGATAGTGCCAAAGTAAAAGAAATAGAAATTATTGCCTGGTATACAAATGATATTTCTTGCCCTTCAGGTCCTGAAGAATATGGAGGGTTACCGGGTTTAGCATTGATGGTTGATATAGATAATGGCGAAACAGTTTATGCAGCAATTGAACTAAAAAAAGAAGTGAGTAAAAAAGAATTGAAAGAACCTACCAAAGGCAAAAAAATCAGTAACGAAGATTTGTCAAAACTGAGAAAAAAAATGATGGACAATATGATGCAAAGTGGCGGCGGACAAGGTGGCGGCGTTATTAGAATCATGCATTCAGGTAATTAATTATTTTGGTTTACGAATATTTAATCACCAATTTGTTAACCCCTCACCCTTTTGATAATGCGAAGTTGGTGAGTACGTTCTTCGGTATCGGTATTAACAATACCCATATTATCTATTTTATCTATTCTGACCTTACCCGAAGCATGTATAATTTCTTGTGAATTCAACATGATGCCAACATGTGTAATACGTCCTTCAGCATTGTCAAAAAACGCAAGATCACCTAATTGCACTTCTTCTAAAAAGCCAACTGATTCGCCTACAACTGCCTGTTGGTAAGCATCTCTTGGTAATACAATCCCAATCATTTTATACACTTGTTGTACAAACCCACTACAATCAATTCCGAAAATACTTTTGCCGCCCCACAAATATGCAGTATTCAAATAGGCTTCAGCAATTTTTGCTAGGTTCTCTTTTGTTGTCAACTTGTCAATTGTTATATAACTGCCTTTATACTCAATTGTATTTTTCCCAATTTGAAAACACTCGTCAGATAAAGCTCCAACAAAACTACCTTGTGGTACAATCATTTTTTTATTATCCAGTAAAATGGTATTGAATACATCGGCAGTAATTTTTTTTTGATTTTTTGTTACAAAATTTTCATCCACAGCAATCAGCTGACTTCTTTGACACCAACCTTCATAACCATCGTACAAACTTTTTATTTGCATAAAATCCGTAGTAGATTGTAATATGGTTGCACATTCTCCAAACAATAATTGGCTTGTCATTTGGCTTCTGTGTGCAGCTTCCTCTCTGAGTGGTGCAACAGGTACAATGCAGGTAACATAATTCATTGGTAAAATATTTGCTAAACTATTGTTCAATTATCTGTAAAACTTACAACCCGTATTTATCAATCAAATAAATCAATGCAGTCATGTTCACCGCACCTAATAATAACTCTCGTTTATTTACATTTTCAAAAACATCATTTGCAGCATGGTGTATGTCAAAGTAGCGTTGTCCATCTGGCATTAATCCACCCAATGCTGTTCCAAATTGTTGATTCAAAGGACCAATATCCGAACCGCCACCACCAACACTCAATTGTTCTATTCCGTATGGTCGTAGCAAAGGCAGCCAGGCTTGTACTTTATTTAATTGTGCAGCATTCATGGTAAATCCAAAGCCTCTTGGGGTAAATCCACCTGCATCGCTTTCTAATGCAAAAATGTGTTTTTCATTTTTTGCTTTTGCTTCCGCAGCATATTTTTCAGCACCCCTTGTTCCATTTTCTTCATTAGCAAACAATACAAAACGGATGCTATGTTTTGGTTGATAATTCAAAACTTTCAATGCACGCAATACTTCTAAAGTTTGTACAACACCAGTACCATCATCATGTGCACCTTCTGCTAAGTCCCAACTGTCTAAATGACCACCAATTGTTATGTATTCATTTGGAAATTCTGTTCCTTTAATTTCACCAATAACATTGTGCCCAATGGTGTCGGGCAACATTTTCCCATGTGTTAATAAAGAGACGGAAATAGTATTTTGTTTGCATAATTGCCAAAATGCATCTGCATCTTGAATGCCCAATGCAACTGCAGGAATTTTTGGAAATGAATCATTGTATGCCATTACACCTGTGTGCGGAAAATTGTCAGTTGATTCCGACAAGGAGCGAATCATTACACCAACAGCACCATACTTAGCTGCTCTGCTTGCACCATTTCTTCTATAAATCCCTGATTCGCTATAACTTTTAAATGGTCGAATATTTGTAACATCAAACCCTGAATTGTAATATACGATTTTTCCTTTCACTTCCGCTTTTCTTTTTTCCAAATCATCAAAATCGGCAACTGCCAATACATTGGCAACAATTGTTTTTTGACTTCCTATTGAATTACCTAATGCAGCAGCAGCAAGGGTTTTCGAGGTTGTTTTATTATTTATTTTTTTTATTGCAACAACATCGCCCTTCCCTCTTACCCAATGCGGCACCACACATTCCTGCAAATAAGATGCATCTGCTCCTAACAATTGCATAGTTTCTAAACCCCATTTTTCTGCTTGGACCATTTGTGGCGAACCTGCCAATCTTCCACCTATTGTTTTTGTGAGTTGTCTTAATAAATCATAAGCTTTTCCATTTTTTAGAATATCATCAGATATTTTTTTAATCATTATTGAATCTTCATTCTGTGCAATTACAAAAACTGGAAGAAGAAACAAAAGCAGGAATATTTTTTTCATAAGGCTAAAGATAATCAACTTCAATAAATGAAGCGAACTGTAAACAAATACTTATGAATTAAAGCGTAAATCCTCAATATTATATATTGATATAAATATCTGCAATGATTTAGTGCATAAATAGTTGTTATTTGCACTCCGGATAAAACTATTTAATTTTATTAATGTTAGTTAAGACATAAATAGCCGAGTTTACTTAAACAAAAAAATATGCGAATAGGAATTGTTTGTTATCCAACCTTTGGTGGAAGTGGTGTTTTGGCTACTGAGTTGGGTAAGGCATTAGCCGATAAAGGTCATGAAGTACATTTTATTACTTACCAACAACCGGTAAGACTAAATGTATTCAATGCTAATATTTTTTATCATGAAGTACGTGTTCCAACATATCCTCTTTTCGATTATCCTCCTTATGAAGTTGCATTAGCAAGTACAATGGTAGATGTAATCATTAACCATGATTTAGATTTATTACATGTTCATTATGCAATTCCACACGCAAGTGCCGCCTACATGGCAAAGCAAATTGTAAAAAAGAAAAATGGGAGAGATGTACCTGTCATCACTACACTACATGGCACAGATATCACATTGGTTGGCAGAGATAAAACTTATGAGCCTGTTGTTACATTCTCTATCAATGAAAGTGATGCAATCACAGCGGTGAGTGATAATTTAAAAGATGAAACGTTCAAACATTTTGCAATTACAAAAGAGATTGAAGTCATTCACAACTTTGTAGATGTTACCAGATTTTCAAAAAAACCAATTGATGCTTTCAGAAGAGTAATTGCACCCAACGGTGAAAAAATATTATTACACGCCAGTAATTTCAGAGAAGTAAAACGTGTAGATGATGTAATTAAAGTTTTTGCACAGGTACGAAAAAAAGTTACATCAAAATTAATGATGGTTGGTGACGGACCTGAGAGGCATATGGCAGAAGAGCTTGCAAGGAAATTAGGAGTGGATGAAGATGTACGTTTTGTAGGCAAACAAGAACAAATGGAAGAAATATTGGCGGTAAGTGATTTGTTTTTATTGACTAGCGAATATGAAAGTTTTGGATTGGCTGCACTAGAAGCAATGGCTGCCGGGGAAGTTGTTATCAGCACGAATGTCGGTGGTTTACCAGAAATTGTTCAGCACAATATCACAGGGTTTATGGCAAATGTTGGCGATGTAGATACAATGAGTAATTATGCAATTGGTATTTTACAAGATGAGCAAAAATTACAGGCTATGAAAGAGGCTGCATTCCTTCATGCAAGCAATTTTGATATTACAAATATTATTCCGCTATATGAAAAACTTTATAGCAGATTTTGCAGATTAACAATTGCCTGATAAAACAAATTTTTTTGTCATTTTTATATTACAACTGTCTTAATAAATGAAAATACTTTTACAATATCTCAAGCCTTATAAATTTCTAGTTGCTTGTACCTTGATTCTTGCCGGCATAAACATTGTTTTTTCTCTAGTTGATCCAATTCTTTTTGGGAAATTAGTTAATCTTGCCAATAAGTACAAACAAGGATTTGAGGGTGGAAATTCAATCAGCAGTAACGCATATTTCAATGCATGGTCATGGCAAAATCCAGGAGTTTGGTTTATTATAGTATGTTCTATTAGTGTAGCAATGGTGAGCCGAATTGCAAAGAATTTTCAGGATTATTTTTTAAATGTAATTGTACAAAAATTTGGTGCTCGGGTCTTTACAGATGGCTTACAACATGCAATGAAATTGCCTTATCAGGAGTTTGAAGACCAGCGCAGCGGTGAAACCTTATCTGTGTTAACCAAGGTAAGAGTTGATGTTGAAAAATTCTTGAACTACTTTATCAATATTTTATTTGGAGTTATTGTAGGAGTCATTTTTGTGTTTGTGTATGCGGCTATTTTCATTCACTGGAGTATCCCAATTGCTTATTTGTTGGGAATTTTTTGCCTAACATTCATCACAAACAAACTCAGTAAAAAAATAAAAATCATACAAAAGGATATCGTAGGCAAAACCACTGCTTTAGCCGGTTCTACAACAGAATCATTGAGAAATATTGAACTGGTAAAAAGCTTAGGTCTTACCACAGAGGAAGTGGAAAGACTGAATAAAAATACCTTCAAAATTTTAGGATTAGAACTTACCAAAGTAAAACGTATTCGCAGCATTAGTTTTATTCAAGGTACTATGGTAAATACTTTGCGCCAGGTAATTTTATTTATTTTGATGTTCTTAATTTTTGGTCATCAAATGGATGCTGGACAATTGGTAACCATGCAGATTTTTTCTTTTTATGTATTTGGACCATTACAGGAAATTGGTAATATTATTTTGTCTTACAGAGAAGCAGAAGCCTCTTTAAACAACTTTAAAACCTTAATGCAAAAAGCACCTGAAGTACAGCCGGCAAATCCGAAACACTTGGGTAAAATTGAAAGTCTTTCTTTTCAGGATGTAGGATTTAAGCATAAAACAGCCAAACAAAATGCAATCAATAAAATCAGCTTTGACGCGCATTACGGAGAAACTATTGCTTTTGTTGGTCCATCGGGCTCGGGCAAAACAACCTTAATGAAATTATTGGTTGGATTATACAGACCACAACAAGGAAAAATTTTATACAACCAATTAGATGAAACAGAAATCAATTTTGAAGACTTGAGAAATCAAATTGGTTTTGTAACACAAGACACGCAACTTTTTTCGGGAACCATTAAAGAAAATTTAGTATTTGTAAATCCTCATGCAACTAATGAAGATTTAGGAGATGCTTTACACAAAGCATCATGCGATAATTTATTAAAACGTGCTGAAAATGGCTTAGACACAATGATTGGAGAGGGGGGCTTAAAATTATCAGGAGGAGAAAAACAAAGATTATCCATTGCCAGAGCTTTGTTAAGAAAACCAAAGTTGTTAATTTTTGATGAAGCAACTTCTGCATTAGATTCATTAACAGAAGAAGAAATATCAACTACTATCCGTGAAATATCTGCACAAAATAATCAGATAACTATCTTAATTGCACACCGGTTAAGCACCATCATGCATGCCGACAGAATTTATGTTTTAGAAAAAGGCGATGTGGTTGAAACAGGCACCCACCTCGAATTATTGCAAGAAAAAGGATTGTATTACGCTATGTGGAGACAACAAATTGGAGAAAGAAAAATCAGTATAATAGATGGAGGGTAAGTAAATATTATTCTCTGTCAAACTTTTTTTTCAAATATTCAATTACACTTGGGTCTTCAAGTCCTTCCATGTCACTAAGCTCTAACTCCAATGCTTTTGTACTAAGTTGTATTTCTAAAAGAGATAATAGCAATGAAACAGAAAAGGTAAGCAAACTGAAAGCAAAAGTAAAATGTGCAAACAGCATTCTTTCAATATAAATTAAGTACATACAAAGTATACAACTTAAAAAAGTAACAACTCCCAATGCCTGCATGTTTTTTATCAATTTCAATCGATAGCGAATATTTTTTATTTGCCCATAAATGATGTGCTTGTTTTCATGATTTGCATACTTATCATGCAAGTTTCTAACTCGGTTACTCAATGCCAAAAAACGATTGGTATAAGCAAGCATTATCAAACTGATTGCAGGAAATAAAAGTGCTGGCGTATTAATACTGATATCCATAAAAATGCATATTATAATTTATCAAATTCTTGCTGCGGCTTCATTGGTTGTATACTTAATGTAGCAGCGATTACAGCATAAGCCGGTGCAAATATCCAACCAATAACTGGTATAATATGCATCAGGTAAAATATCATTCCGTTTCCTATTGCTAAACCTTTGTGATTGCCAATAAAATAAATACTATCAGATGATGACTTTTTATGGCGTTCCATACTGTAATCCAACATAGAAAATCCGTAATAATAACATTCAATCAACAACGTTAGGAGAAATAAAAACCAACCAACAACCGGCAATGAACTTACCAAAAAAAGAAAAATATAATATACAGTTTGCCACAAGCTATTTCGTAAAGACAATCTTATTCCACGTAAAATATCTTTAAGCAGTTGTGGTAAACTAAACGTAAACGATTTGCCTTCAATAATAGACTCTGTTTTTTCACTTAAGTATGCAAACACTGGAGAACCAACTATTAAAAAGAAATATTTGAACAGGGAAAAATAGAAAAGCATCATCATTATCCAAATCATGAAGCTTCCTATAGTGATTAAGAAACTTAGTAAACTACTGTTGATTTTGGTTAAACTGTCTTGTATCAAACCCTTTAACCACTCCATAAAATGATTGGCTGTTTGTCCAAAAAAATACATTCCAATAAGAAACATACAGGCATAAATAATTCCCGGAATAATAATCCAACGCCAAAGCTTGTGCTTCCTGATAAA
>CANGTN010000010.1 GCA_947456805.1 Chitinophagaceae bacterium
AAAACAAGCCACCATTTTCAAACGCCTTTGTGCCATATTTTTGATAAATACCTGCAATTGAATTGTTCCCTAAAAGTGGAGATTTTTTAAGTTCATTTCTTTTAGGTAAATATCCAAATTTCTTTATGTTCTGTTCTATCTCGTACTTACAGTTTTCTAAATTATCATAATATTTGTGATACCTTATAACATTTGGATTGGGAAACCCAATTAATTCCTTTACAGCAATAAAAACATTCCCATACTTTTTATGAATGTGGCTTAGGTACTTACTATGTAACCCTAACTCTTTGGAGGAAACAGTTTTAGTATTCCATTTTCCATCATTAATTCCATTTAGATATACTAAAATATTTTTTTCAAATTTATCTTTTTCTATTTCAATACTATCATCATACCCATACTTGTCTTTAAGAGATTGAATGAAACCAAAATATTTTCCTCCTTCTCTTAATTCATTTATACCTATACTATTAACCATATTATAGTATGTGTTTTCATTCTTTTTCTTTATTCGTTCTGAATCTCCAAGTATCCTTCTAAATTTTTTCCAATTTTCTTCTAATTCATACTTTACATTTTCTTCTATTTGATAATACCCTTTTGGACGTAAGATATGTGGTGGCGGATAACCTATTTTTTCTTTAATATAAAAGAACATACCACCGTAATTTTTTGATAGTAACTCATATATCCATCTATAATTTGTAAATAATCCTCCATTGCCATAAACAGATAATCTACCGTTATATACCATCATGACCTTTTCTTTTACTTCATCTTCTCTTTTAATCTGTTCTTCACTTTTTATATCCCTGTAACCATATTTAATTTTCAACTCCTCAATAAAGTCATAAAACAACCCACCTACTTTCAAAGAGTCTTGACCCCAATATCTATAAAAATTTTTTAGCCTATAAATCTTATTAAATTTTGTTTGAGATTCGTATTTTGAAGGAATATATTTTTCTCTTTTAAAAACTTCCTCTAATTCATCTTTTACATTTTGAACATTGTCCCAATAGCTTTTAATCTTTCTACTTTTTACTTTTAATGATGGTAAACCTATTAGGTCTTTTATACCGTTCATGATAGTTCCATAGTTGTCCAAAATATAATTGTAATGGTATCTGTATTTCTCTCTGAAACCACTCATGTTTTTCTTATTACTTACAACCATCCTACCTTCATTAATTTCGGTCAAATGAATTTTTACCTCTTCTATAAACTCTGCTGTAGTTGAAAGATATCTTTTGTAGTAATCATTAAAGTTTGGTGTTTTAATATCACCAAATATTTCCCTGCAACTATGTAATATTGATTCTTTGGGATGGTGACGATTAACAATTACAGGCTTATAATCAAATCCTTTTGATTGAAACAAACGTTCTTTTTCTTTTGCTCGCTTGAAGTAGTAATCCCTTCCATACAAACCTAATATTTCAATTAAATAATTTGATTTGGGGATATAAAAATCGGGAACATAACTCTCTACCTTAAATGATTCATATTGATATTCTATATTATTGAAATGCAGAATAGCAAAGAAGATGAACTCAAATGATGATTTGAGGAAAATACCCTTATCGTCTTTGTAATAATAATCAGTATTTAAACCCAATTCCTTAGTTAATTGCTTATAATAAGCTGAACCACCATTATTTGAAATATATGAATATACCTTTTTTAATAATGGTTCCTTTGATTGAATCATTTCGGTATAACTCATTAAGTAACGCAATTCATCATAAAACTTTTGAATGATTTTTTTACAATCAGCTTCAGACAAAAAAAGTTGCGAGCTGCTTTCTCTTTCAAATGTTCCAAAAAGTTTAAATTGAATTTTATATGTAGACATGTGATAATATCTACTTTTGATATTATTTGGTTTCGGATAATAATATCTTACATACCTCAAATTTCTATCCTCACTATATTTTATTTCTAAATTAGTTTTAATTTTAAACTTCTTATCTATTACATGATAAGAACCTTCTTCTTTATTAAATTGAAATAAAAATCTATTATCAACCTCATCAAAAGTGTAATACGGTTTATTGTATTCATCATCAGAAATAACAGTTGAGTTTTTATCAATTTTATAACTACCAAAAAGTTCAGATTTTAATTCTGATATACTTTTAATATAACATCTATTTTTGATATTATTTGGTTTGGGGTAATTATATTTTATAAAGTGAGTTTTTCTATCTTTTCTAAATCTCACTTTCAATTCAATTAGACTTCCAAGTAATTTGTCGTACACCCAATACTTATCTTCTCCATTATCATATTTAAAGAAAAATCGATTATCTACAGCATCAAATATGTGAAAATTTGTTTCCAAAAAAATGAAAGAATATTTAAGTTAGTAATGAAATCAAATATATACTAACTTTTTTTAAATAGTAAATGTATTGTAAAAAGATATTGGCAAACTATTGACTTAAAAATAAGCAAATCAAAAAAAATCCCCGAATACTTTTTCGGGGATTTTTTAGGGAGCATCATTTTATGGATATTTTTTATTGGGTATGCGAAATAAGTAATACTGAATTTCGTATCTAAACATATACACAAGGACCAAAGTACCACCTATCAGAAACAGTTTATTGTTATTGTTTCCTTTTCGTATAGCCGAACCCACCGGTGGAATTGCAGCAGGCATTTGTGGTATTGAAACCGAAGGTGGCATTGGGGGTAAAGGTGGTGCTGCAAAAGCTACTGGTGGCATTACTTTAGCTTCAACCATCCGTTCAAGTAACCCGGGGATTTCTGTTATGATTTCCATATTGTGATTGTTTTAGTATCATTAAAAAAATATCCAAATTTTTTCATCATAAAAACAGTTTTACCTTCAATTTCATCTTTATTATCCACCAATTTGAAATCAAAACCTTGATCACTTAAAAAAATTATTTCTAATGGTTTCATACCATACAGATTATAGTTTTTCCGTAAAATTTTTTCATTGAACCAAAACTTGTTTTTTGCCATTTGAGCATCTGCGTATGCATTTCGTGCTCTTTGTTTTTTTACTTCGTAAGCTTTGTCTGGTGGACGAAGCCGGTTACCATGTTTTAAATTGACCGCCATTTTTTTGGGTTTTTTGGGTGAGATAATTATTTACTATTGTTGTTTTTTCATGTTGCGTTTTGCGTCTGCCTGACTTCAGCCAGTCATCAATCTCAGACTTTAAAAAAGTGAGCATTTTTGTATCAAAGCTTTTATGATATGGGATTATGTTTTTGTGCACCCAATCGTAAATTGTTTGAGCTTTGTGATGGCTTGGGATGTATTCAATTAGCCCATTGAGATTGAACCATTCATCAAAATCAGATTTGCTATTTACTTTAGAAATCGCATCCAATATTAATTTAACCTTGGTATCAAGAAGTGCTTCCAAATGATAAACAGATATGGTTGTAATTTCTACCTTTATTAATTCTTTTGTCATACCTAATTCGATTTTGAATAGTGATCAAAAAAATTATCAATGGATTCCTTCAACACAAACTTTCGTTTGCCTATTTTGGCAACAACCAATAGTTTGTTTTTCATCAGCGCAGCCATCTGCGTCGTCTTGTAGTTAAATAATTTCCTCACCTCATCAAGAGGCAGCCATTTGTCGTAAAATGATTTCATTGTAAAAAATTTAGTTAATAAAAACTAAAATTAGTCAATGCAAAAAAATCAGGTGGAAGCAGTTTCCGAAGAAAATACTATTCTTTGCTATCCAATCCCACCAGCCTGTCTACATTTGAGAAATACTTGTTATAATTATTCCACGGGAAGAACGAATCTTTCTCTATTTCTTCTTCAAAACCTTCAATGGTAAGTATTGCATTTTTCCTGTAAGCATTTTCAAAAATTATATAGAACATAGGCGCAAAAGCATGTCTTGTTTCCGTACGTCCAAATCTTTGTTTAAATGGCCTAAGAAAATCCTTTAGTTCGTTATATATAATCACATTTTTATTTCCTCTTACAGCCTGTCTTACGGCAACTGCTATTGGAATTTCTGGTTCTGATAATAGCAATTCTCTAAGCATTGCCTTCCCTAAAGTTGTTTCATTTACTCGACTGAAATTACCTTTTATAGACTCTGTTACTTTAATAATGTCATCTTCCATAATAGTTACATTCCTACTCTTCGTTTTTGGATGTACAGGTATTTTCTTACCAGTATAATAATGAGTAATTATTGTTTCAAAAATCCTCATATTATATGCTTTTTCAATTATAAGGAGTGCTTTCGATAAATTGAATAACTTCCCCGATTTTATAATGTTTAAAAAGGTTATTTCTATCTTATCTAATTCTATAACATGATTCAAATGCTCCTGCTTTAATCCAACCTTTAATAAGAGTTGGACATAGTCATCCTTCATAAAAAATTTTAAGTGTTTATAACACTCATAACATTCGGCTAACTTGAAATCATTGGAAGCACCTTCTCTAATATTGTGTTTTATGTTACGAAGTAGCTCATCATCATCAATTGTGTATTTGTCTATTCCATCATTTTTATAACCAGCCTTTACAGTATTTAGCAATTCCTCATCTGAATACCTACGAGCAATTTTATAAATAGTCTCCCAATCTTCTTTGTCATTAATAGATAGATTTTCGATTGTTATTTCTACATTTTTTAAAATTATGTTACAGGATTCTTCATAACCGCTGACAATTTCATTGATAACTTGATTTCTCAATTCTTCGATGTGTTTGTATGACAACTGGTAGTCTTGTTCTTTATTCGAAACAGCTAATTCAATTAACTCGTTTTTCGGAATTAATAAAATATGTTCTTCTATTTGCTTGATGATTGTTAGCATAAATTTTGTTTTAAAAAGTTTTCAAATTTTTCTTTTGCATCTTTCAACATTACAAAACTTGTTCTGCGATAGATAATCCTGGAACCTTCACCTTTGTTGCTCCATCCGAGCATTGTGTTTATTACATCCGAATTAATATCACCTAAGTCTGCAAGTAACTGCGAACAGGTGTGACGTGCAATGTGAGTGGTAAGTAGTTTTTTTACACCGGCACGAGCTTGTATAATTTTAAGATACTCATTCATTTTATTAAGATGTCTTTTAGGGAAAACCCTGTTCTCAATTTGCGTTTCAAAATGTTCTTCATACTTTTTTAAAATTGCAACAGCCTGAGTAATTAACACTTGTTTAATTTCTTCGCCCGTTTTCACTCTCGACTTTTCCAAAATAAATTCACCTTGTTCCATTCTGATATGATCCTTGTTTAATTCATAGATATCTGAATAGGCCAACCCTGTAAATACAGAGAATAAAAAAATATCTCTATATGGTTCTAAAGTTTTTTCTTTACTTAAATCTAACTTTATCAAACTACTGATTTCATCTATACTGAGTTCATCACGCTTCTTTGATTTCGTTTGAAGTCTGATTTTTTTGAACGGATTTCTTTTCACCAACTCTGTATCATAAGCCCGCTCAAAAATGGCTTTTATTTTTATCACTACACTGGAAGCAGATACATCAGACATTGCCATTTTTCCTGTTTCTTTAACATCCATTTGCAGGTAATCATAAAATCCAAAAGCAAGCACAGAAGAGAAATTTGCTAGTGATACTTTCTGCTGCTTTTTGAAATTAAGATAATTTGCAAAATGATTGATGGATTTGCGGTAATTCTTTTTTGTACCCAAGCTGTAATTTTTCCCCGGGAACACAATTGTTCTATAATGGTTTTCAACATACACCAATGCATCCATCGACTCAGTAATAATATTAGCCTCAAGCTTTAAAACCTTCGCCTTAACATCGTTGGGTGAAAAATCAGCATACTCTTTATACCGGTAGGGCAGTCCCGTAAATTCGTATATAATATCTTCCAGTACTTTGTTTACGGCATTGCCATCAAAATCTAATCGCTGGGTAAATGGATTCCAGAACTGAACTTGTTCTATTGCAATGGAAGCATCAAGTCTTGCTTCGACCTTTTTTGTTCCCTTGGAAACACGCATATAAATGGGTATTCTCAGGGTTTTGCTGTTGGGCTTCGCTGTGTGTGGGTAAAACACAATTTTAAATGGTTTCATCTTTTTTAAATTTTAGGTGAAAAATTATAAAATAGGTGAACAAACAGGTGAAGCAATTTCCGACGATAAGTGTAAGTTGGCGAGATAACCCGAAGGTGTTAAAAAGCGAAAATCCTTGTAATCTATTGATTTACAAGGATTTCGTTACTTAATGAAGTTAGAGTTGTGACCGCGTTAGGATTCAAACCTAAAACCTTCTGATCCGTAGTCAGATGCTCTATTCAGTTGAGCTACGCAGCCAGTTGAAATCGGGTTGCAAATATAGGTTGTGATTTTTAAACTCACAAATCATAAATTCCGGCAGCAGATTTTTCTAATAATTTTTTTGGTAAAAGCCATGCAAAAAATACGGCTAACTTATTCACGAAGCCGGGAATGACTTCTGCTTTACGGGCAAACATACCATTTACAGCTATGGATGCTACTTCTTGTGGTTGCATATTAAATTGCTTAGCCAGTTTTTGTGCTTTTGCACTAGTAACACTTGCTCTATTTGCAAAATCAGTATCTGTTGCCCCGGGGCTTAAAGCAGTTACAGAAACAGAAGTGTTTTTTAGTTCATAATTTAATCCTCGGCTGAAACTTAATACAAATGCTTTGCTTGCTGCATAAATATTTAATCCCGGTACTGCCTGATAAGATGCTCCGCTTGCTACATTTAAAATATAAGCTGCTTGTTGTAGTTTAAGTTGTGGAAGCAATAAATAGGTTAATGTAACTGGTACATTCATATTTAATTGCATCATATCTGTATGCTGCGATAAATCATATTTATCAATAGCGCCACTTAGGCCGTATCCTGCATTGTTTACTAAAATATTAATGTTCAAATTTTTCTCAACACAAAATTGTACTATTTTTTCCGGTGCACCTTTTTGCGTTAAATCAATTGCAAAATATTCTGCCTCAACTGAAAATTGATTTCGTAAAGTTGCTGATAGCTCTTGTAATAAAATTTCATTTCTTGCAACAAGAATTACAGCATATTTTCTTCTTGCCAATTCAAAAGCAATTGCTTTACCAATTCCCTTACTTGCTCCTGTAATTAATGCATAATTCATGTTAGTAATAAAATTGCAAGATGCTTGCAAATGTTATTACAGGCATCTTTCATTTGTGTTAAAGTGAATCTTTGTAAAAAATTAGTGATGTACTTTACCTGTAAATTTATGATAGAAAGGAGTTTTGCTTTTTTCGTGTTTAGGCTGGTACTTTCCTGTAATTATTGGTATGTACATAACCCTCCTTCTGCTTGCTTCTCCTACTAAAGGCGATTGTTTTACTCTATGCCATGTTCTTCCATCATGCACGGTAAGATCACCCGCATTTATATCAAAACCTACTTCTTTGCTATCGTCTGAATTGTCAATAAAATATTTTTTACCAAACAATAATTTCAATACATTTTGTTTGTGTGTGCCAGGCAATACCCTCAATCCTCCATTTTCAAACAAACAAGTATCCAAATGAATACCAACATTGAGCATCGGCATTATTTTTTGACCCAGAAATAAATCTCTAGGGCTATCGGTATGCCAACCCATTTGTGTGAAAGTACTGTTAGGAGAATTTACATAGTTGTTAATCACCAATCCGTCTTTTTCATTTTCTCCAATTCTTCCATCATAAGGTTGAAGAAATTCAATCAAAGCCTTTAGCCTATTATCATCAAGTAATTCATGCAATATGTTGCTGTGTAAAGATGCAAAACAAAATCTTTGTATAGTAAGATCTCCGGTTTCTGTTTTGCCAAATTTTAATGGTATTCCATTTACCTTTTCTCTGTTTTCAGCCAACCATTCTGTTTCTAACCTTTTGATTTCTTGTTTATAAAGTGCTATTTTTTCCGGACTTAAAAAATTGCGAAATATAATTACTCCATGGTCGTCAAAGAAGTCTATTTGCTCAGGCGTTAATGTATCCATTAGTTCATAGGTACAGTTCCATTTGTTCATTCTATTCAAATTGTGTGATCAGATTAAATGTAATGTTAAGGAATTATTACAAAATTGTAAAGTTAATGTTATAAAAATACTCTAAATCGACGGTTTTGAAAAAAAATATTCAACAATTTATTAACGGTGATTACTAAATTGCGGCATGAGTTTCTCTAAAAAATATTTTTTAATAATTATCTCATTGCTTTTTTCATGTTTTGTTTTTGCACAAACAGATTCTGCAAATAAAAAAGCAACCTTAATATTGCCACTAATAACAAAATCTATTGAAACAGATTGGTCGTTGGGGCTTGCAACTGTTTTTACTTTTAAGATTTCTTCGAAAGATACAATTGCTCGTACTTCAAATGTAGAATTAATAGGTTTATATTCTCTAAAAGAACAATTTGTGGCTGTTATTAACGGCAATCAATATTTTAAAAACGAGAAATTTATTTTAAATGAGCAAATCTCTTATAGTTCTTTTCCTGATAAATTCTGGGGTATTGGAAATAATACCAAAGCAAGCGCAGAGGAACCATACACTTTTCAGCAATATTTTATTTTTGCACATTTGATGAAAAACTTAGGGAATCATTTTTTTGTCGGTGGTATTATTGAACATCAGAATGTGCTTAAAGTAAATTATATACCCGGTGGATTATTTGATCAAGAAAATATCATAGGAAGAAATGGATATCGTACCGTAGGATTAGGAATTAGTTTTACAAATGATACACGTAACCATGCATTCACGCCAAGTAAGGGAAGGTTTGCTCAATTATTTTTAACAAGCAACCGACAATCATGGGGCTCTAGCTTTAATTTTTTCTCTTTGGTTGCAGATTACAGACAATATATTTCTTTTGCCAATAAAAATGTTTTGGCATTTCAGGTATACAGTTTAAATGGTTTTGGGGATGAAATTCCTTTAAGAAACTTGGGTTCATTAGGAGGAGCTAATAGTATGCGGGGATATTATAGCGGAAGATACAGAGACAAAAAATTATTTGTTTTGCAAACAGAATATCGACTCCCAATTTATAAAAGAATTGGTGCAGTTGGTTTTGCCAGCTTAGGAAACGTAGGAAATAATTTTTCAGAAATCACCAATAGCGAAATAAAATATAGTTATGGTGGTGGTATTCGATTTGCCTTAAATAAAAAAGAAAATTTGAATCTCAGAATTGATTACGGTATAGGAAAAGGTATGAACAATGGCTTATACTTTCAAATAGGAGAGGCTTTCTAATGCAGGTGTAATTATTTTTTTTACAAGAATAAAAACAAGATAAGTCAATATAGGAGCGGCTAAAACATCAATAGTATAATGGATGTGCTGTACCAATACCAAAGCACCAATTAGAAAAGTAGATATTAAAGTTGCAAGCTTATCCCATTTGTTTTTTAAACATAAAAACATTAAAAATTGGGTAGCAGTGTGCCCCGAATAAAACAAATCTTTTGTTACAAATTTGCTTCCGTAAAATGTATTACTGATTGGGTCTATTAATTCCAATAAATTATTTGGAGGGTTCAACGGAACTGCAATAATTGAAATCATTCTGGAAAAACTCAATAAAATAAATCCCCATAAAAACATTAAAAAAACGCTTGGTTGTTGAATGCATCTGATTAGGGTTAAAACTGCCATTGACCATATAATACTGAACACCCAGTTGGATACATTTCTTGGTGTAATCTGATTCAATAAAAAATCATTTATCTGACTTCCTTCTCTTTGTTGAATGTAATTAAAAAAAAATGGAAGTGCTAATAACGTGATAATAAAAAAAACAATTCCTATTAAAGTAAGTTGTTTGAATTTTTGCTCTTTCCAAGCCAATCTCCATCTTAATACAAAACCTTCTTCCATTTTGCAATAATATTTATTTTTTAGTTGCCATTATAACAAAATAGTACCTATATCGAAACTACAGATGTAGAGTATTTCGATAAACTTAATGTAATACTACATTTAGTTGGACACCATAAGACAATAGATTAAACGAGCTTAAATTTAAATAATATCTCAAGAGTAAAAATGGTCTTTTGGGGTACAATAAAAACCATTTTTCAAAATATTTATAGAAAATGATTTAAAAAAACCATCTTACAAAAGCCTCCATTGCAGCGTATTTCGTAAGTCCTAAGTTGGCAAATTGATTAGCTGTGTTTGAATTTCTTTCTTCTGCTCTTTGCCAAAATTCTCTTGCATCATTTCCTTGAAAAGGAACCATATCTTTCTGTGACTGATGAATAAAAATTCCGTATCTCTTTTTCATTACTTGATCGGGACTCATTGGTATAGCCATATCAATTTCGGCAATATCCCATTCTTGCCAAGCACCTTTATACATCCAAACATAACAATTGTTAATCCATCCTTCACCGGTAGCTTTTATTCTTTTAATACTTTCAAATACAATGTCAAGGCATACCTTGTGTGTTCCATGAGGGTCGGCTAAATCACCGGCACAAAATATTTGGTGCGGTTGTATTTCATTTAATAATTGAATGGTCATTTGTATATCTTCTTCACTCAAAGGTTTTTTTTCAACTGTTCCTGTTTCATAAAACGGAAGATTTTGAAAATGTATATTTTCATCTTTCAGCCCCACATATCTACAAGTTGCTTTGGCTTCGCATCTTCTGATTAAACCCTTAATTGATCTGATTTCAGAGGTATCTCTTTCATTTAATTTTTTGGTTGCAAGAAATATTTTTGATTCATCCAATATTTCTTTACTTGTATTATTATCAATTCCAAACATTTCTTCAAATCCCACTGCAAAATCTAAAAATCGAGTTACAAATTCATCTGTTACAGCAATGTTCCCACTTGTCTGATAAGCTACATGAACTTCATGTCCTTGATCGTGCAAACGCATGAATGTTCCACCCATGCTGATGATGTCATCATCCGGATGTGGTGAAAAAATTAAAGATCTTTTAGGGTGTGGACTGCTTCTTTCAGGATGTGCAGGAATAGTTGCATTTGGTTTGCCGCCTGGCCAGCCTGTGATAGTATCACGCAGCATATAATACACCTGCAGGTTTATTTCGTATGCATCACCTTTTTCTACCAGCAAATCACTTAAACCACTTTCGTTGTAGTCATGTGTAGTTAGACTTAGTACGGGTTTTTGCAGTTTTAAAGCCATGTTTACAACGGCTCTTTTTATCATTTGCGGTGTCCATTCGCATTCTCCTGTAAGCCATGGACTTTTAATTCGTGTAAGTTCATTTGCGGCAGTTTCATCTAAAATAAAAGTACAGTCATTGTGTTGCTGTAAGATGCTTGCCGGAATTTGTTCAGTTACATGTCCTTCAACACTTTTTAGTACTATTGGTGCTTTCATTCCCCATGCCATTAAGAGTACTTTCTTGGCTTTCATAATTGTGCTGATGCCCATTGTGATTGCCATTCGGGGTACTTGAGAAATATTTTGAAATTCAAAACTATTAGCAACCCTTGTACTATTATCTAAGGAGGTAATTCGTGTTTTAGAAAAAATACTGCTACCCGGTTCGTTAAAACCAATATGACCGTTGTTGCCAATACCAAGCACTTGTAAGTCAATGCCACCAGTGCTTTCAATCAGCTGTTCATATTGCTGACAATATTTTTTCACTTCCTCTTTTCCCAGTTCACCGTTTGGTATATGAATATTGTTTTTATCAATATCAATATGGTTAAATAAATGTCGGTGCATAAAACTCCAATAACTTTGAAACGCAGCACGTTCAATAGGATAGTATTCATCTAAATTAAAAGTGATTACATTTTTAAAACTTAAACCTTCTTCTTTGTGCATTCTAACTAACTCTGCATACATGCTAATAGGTGTGCTGCCAGTGGCTAATCCCAATACACAATTTTTACCTAGACTTTGTGTTTCCTGAATTAATTTTTTTATTTCGGAAGCAACAAATTTTGAACCTTCTTTTGGGGTTGAATATATCTGAACCGGTATTTTTTCAAAACTGTCTGTTAAATCAATAGCTAATTTGAATGCCATAATTTGCTGTTTTTTGCATCGCAAAGATAAAAACTTGCAGCTATCTGCCTAATAAGTTTTTAAAAAGTTTTATTATGTTAAAAATCGTTAAATGTTTTTTTAAAATCTACTCTGTTTTTGAATTAGAATTCTCAACAGAAATAATAAAAGGCAATAAAAGTGCAGAAATTTCATAATAAGGAATACGCATGATGAAATGGTCGAAACATAGAAAAAATAACCATCCAATTAAAATGAAACTATCATATTTTTTGGTAAAGAATCCAACAATGCAACTTAGTTCAAAAATAGTCCCCGCAAAATATAAAGCATAACTCAACTTTGGAGTAGTGATTAAAAATTGGATAAATTGTGCATACCAATGTTGCGGTGTAATTACAAGTATCTCTTTATGTTGCACTAATAATACATTACTCATTTGATGAGTATTAAAAATTCCTCCTTGTGTAATTTTCCAAATACCGGCGCTCATTAAAAAGAATAACAAAAAGTATCGAATGCCATCTGTCAATAATTTAAAAACTTGTATGTCTTTAGCTATAAATACAATTGGGAATAACATCCAGGCTATATGTGCTTCTATTGAGTTGGTTGGGTATAAAGTATAGCATTGAATGTATGCCACATTTATAAATAGCATTATAAATGCTGCCAATCTTGTAATGTTGAAAAGATTATAATTAGATGTTTTATTTTTTATAGATTGATTGTATAACAAATAAAAAAGAATAGGTGTTGTGTAAAATAAAGTATCCATTAAAATACATCCCAATTGATTATTCAATAACCATTTGTGAAAGTTGGTAAGCATGAAAATCCAAGTAAATAAATCTTCACGGGTATAAAAAAAAGAAGGTAGCATTTGAAATAAAAACATGCCATTGAAAAACTTATAAACCATCAAAACATAAAAGATAATGGTATAACCAACAATAATATTAGTTCGATATGTTTCTTTTACTTGCATGCTCTGTTAAAACTTTTTGTAGTAACTGTTGTGAATTTTATTACACCGTTTTCTTCTGTGAGGTGAGAAGTTATTTTATCAATTTCAAAATTGTTAATAGAAGCAGAGATAATATTTGAAGCATACTTTTTATACCAATTCAAAAATACATCAGGTTGTTTTGCAAACACGAAATTACTTGAATCGGCTGTGAGATATAATTTGTTCAAAATTCTTTTAATGTCCTTTGAAAATAAATCATTGTTGTGCTTTTCTACATTGCAATATTCATTTACAGGTAGCATTAATTTGTCCCACTCCTGTGCAGAAAACTGAAACGGTTGTAGTATTTTTCCATTAATTTTTACAGTATATAATTCAATGCTGTCAATGCTTTCAGCTTTTTTTGAGTACATACCGTAATGATACAAGGGGGTTATTGTAACACCTTGCTTGTAATTGATAAATAATTGACACAATACAAATATTAGCACAAATAAAAACCAAAGTTTATTGGTACGATATAGTTGTTGGAAGTACATCATAAGCCGTTCAAATAAATAGGCACACAGAAAAATTTCTATGTGCCTATCAAATTTTAAAGTTCATATTATAAATAACTCAAGTTGGTTTTTGGACTAAGTGTTAACAATGTTTCATACATCAGTTGTATGGTCATTTCAATATCTTTTTTATGCAACATCTCTACTGTAGTATGCATGTAACGCAAAGGAATTGAAATCAAAACACTTGGACAGCCATCATTAGCATAAGCAAAACTATCTGTATCAGTTCCTGTACTTCTGCTTACTGTTCTCATTTGTAAAGGAATTTTTTTCTTCTCTGCAACATCCTCTACAATCTTCAATAATTTATTGTGAACAGCCGGTCCGTATGCAGGTGACGGTCCTTTGCCACACATTACATCACCTTCAATAATTTTATTAATCATAGGTGTGTTTGTGTCGTGTGTAACATCTGTTATGATAGCAATATCAGGTTTAATTCTTCTGGCAATCATTTCGGCACCACGTAAACCAATTTCTTCCTGTACTGCATTTACAACGTACAATGCATAAGGAAGTTTTTTATTGTTTTCTTTCAAAAGCCTTGCTACTTCTGCAATCATGTAGCCACCAATTCTGTTGTCAAATGCACGTCCTATGTAATAATCATGTGCTAATTCATCAAAACCTTCTTCGTAAGTAACCACTGCACCAACATGAATTCCCAGTGCTTCTACTTCTTTTTTTGTTCTTGCACCACAGTCTAAAAATAAATTTTCAACTTTTGGATTTTGCTCTTTCTGATCGCCATTGCTCATTCTTGTATGAATTGCAGGCCAACCGAATACTGCTTTTACGACACCTTTTTTCCCATGAACTAAAACACGTTTTGCAGGCGCAATTTGATGGTCAACACCACCATTTCTTTTTAAATAAATTAACCCTTCATTGGTGACGTAATTTACAAACCAACTGATTTCATCGGCATGCGCTTCTATTACAACTTTAAACTTTTCTGTTGGATTAATTACCCCAACAGCTGTGCCATAAGGATCTGTAAACGTGCTATCAACATAGGGCTTTAAATAATCTAACCATAATTTCTGACCACCACTCTCAAACCCAACAGGAGATGGGTTGTTGATGTAGTTTTTCAGAAACTGAAAGGAGTTTTCTGTAATAATTGATTTCTCTTTTGCTTTTGTTTTTTTTGCTTTTGCCATGTTTTTTATTTTATAAGTAACATACCTGAAATTACACTAAATGCTTTTATTATCATCAATCCGTCAATTAAAATAAGTAATAAATAATACTTCTTTGTTTACGAAGTGAAAATGCAGTAATCGGTGGTTCATTATCTGATTACGATAACGGGAGAGACAATAATGGTATCACTATTGTTTTTAGCCTTGTCTTTCAGTACAAATTTAAACTGCAAAGTGTCGGGATCTCTTCTAGGTGGAGTTCCACTTTGTGTAGGAGAAATTGCAGAGATTAATTCGTTTTGATATTTTAATAGAATTGAAATTTCACCCGTAGTACTTTTGTCAAATGCAGGAATACCATATTTCAAACTATCTCTGTTGGTTGCTGTTTTTTTAATATTCAATCTTTTTTTGTAAATAAAAATACTGTCCAAATCAGCCTCCTTATCTCCAAATGAAAAAGTAACATTCGCATTGCCGTTGATGCCAATGATAGTGGGATCAAATGACTTTAATGTAATAGAAGGTCTTGTATTAACACTATCTTTGCTGCAAGCATAAAATAGTATGGTTGATATTAGTATTACTGCAACTGCACTTTTCATATTCTTAAATGTTGATGAACAAATTTAATGATTAAATGCTGAAAAATAATCTATGATTAGTGAAAGTAACTTTAAATTTTCAACTGTTCAACAAGGAAGTTCTATTTTTTCGGCTGCTTTGCAAACATTTAATTTCCAGTTCAACAATAATGTGGTTTACCGCCTGTGGTGCGATTGTTTGAATTTTTCATCTGAAACATCTTCAAAATCTGCTTTCACACAAATTCCATTTTTGCCCATTTCTTTTTTTAAAAGTCATGAAGTTGTTACCACAAAATTCAACCCATCATTTGTTTTTGAAAGCAGCGGAACAACTACTTCTATCAACAGCAAACATTTTGTAAAAGATTTGGAAGATTATAAACAAAGTTTCAATCAGACATTTCAACAATTTTATGGCAAAGCCAATGATTGGTGCATCATCGGTTTGCTACCTTCTTATTTAGAAAGAAATAATTCTTCCTTGGTGATGATGGTTGATGATTTAATCAAACAAAGCAATCATGAAAAAAGCGGATTTTATTTAAATGATTTTCATTCATTAAAAAATACTTTAGAATATTTGGAAGCTGCTCAACAAAAAACGTTACTCATCGGTGTAACCTTTGCGCTGCTTGATTTTGCAGAGCAATTTCCAATGCAATTGAAATACACCACTATTATGGAAACAGGTGGTATGAAAGGAAGAAAAAAAGAAATTACAAGAACAGAAGTACATCAAATTTTGCAACAGGCTTTTGATTTGCCAATGATACACAGTGAATATGGCATGACAGAACTCTTGTCACAAGCTTATGCAAAACAAGATGGGAAATTTGTTTGCCCACCTTGGATGAAAGTGTTGGTGCGCGATGAAGATGATCCTTTATTAGTCAAAGAATCGGGTAGGGGCTGTTTGAATATTATAGATTTAGCTAACCAATTCAGTTGCAGTTTTATTGCTACTGACGATGTAGGTATTGTTTATGACGACGGAACTTTTGAAGTGCAGGGTCGCCTGGATAACAGTGATATCAGGGGTTGCAGCTTATTGATTAGTAATGGAATTTAATAAAATGCACTAACTATAAATTGAAAATGCCATTCTGAATGTGTTGCAATGTGCCTCAACAATTGTTCTGATGTCGGGGGAATATCCTCCGCCCAAAGCCACTGTTACAGGAATATTTTTTTGCTTCAAAGTATTCAAAACAAAAGCGTCTCTTTCTTTACAAGCTTCCATGCTCACTTTTAATTTTCCAAATTTATCGGTGCTCAAAATATCTACTCCTGATAAATAAAAAGCAAAATCCGGTTGTACATCATTGATGATTTTTGGTAAATTTTCTGCAAGCAATTGTAAATAAGTTGCATCATCCGTTCCGTCTTTTAAACTAATATCCAAATTACTTTTTTCTTTGTGAAAAGGATAGTTTGCAGCCCCGTGCATACTAAATGTAAAAACGTTTTTATTGTGCTCAAAAATCTTCGCAGTTCCATTTCCCTGATGTACGTCTAAGTCAATAATGACAATAGTTTTAGCAAGTTGATTCGCTATTAAATAGTTCGAAGCTATTGCCATATCATTCAACAAACAAAAGCCTTCGCCTCTGTCGGGAAATGCATGATGCGTACCTCCTGCAACATTCAATGCAACCCCTGATTTCATTGCATAATGACAACAATCGATTGTTCCTTGTGTAATGATTAATTCCCGTTTGGTAAGCTCTGGTGATTGCGGAAATCCAATTTTTCTTTGTTCAGATGCAGTGAGTGTTTGGTTCAAAAGTTTGTTTACATATTCCGTTTCATGTGTTTGTAAAACAGTTGCTAATGCACAAGATTCCGGTACAAATAAATGTTCATTTTCTATCGTTCCTTCGTGCAATAATTGCTCCGGTATCAACTCATATTTCAACATCGGAAAGCGATGCCCTTCGGGTAAGGGATGTGCATATATTGTATCGTAAGCAATTTTTATCAAAGCACAAATTGTTTTTTAAACAAATTATTAAAAATATTTTTTTGTTAATTTACTATTGCTTGAGACAAAGGATATGACTGTTTTTGCGGGCAGCAGAACATCTATGTTGCTTCTGTTGCGTCGCACACTTGTACTGTTGAATCTGTTTTCAACTTTTTATTTCGCTGTAGCAGCAATTGGTGATTTGTAATCAAATACCAATTGACAAAATGTTTTCACACCAACATCTAATTTACTGTCATCAATATAAAAATCAGGAGTATGGTGTGGCGGTGCAGTTATTGGATCTTTCCCAATTGGCATCCCTCCAATATAAAAAAAGAAGCTTGGCACTTTTTCGCCAAAGAAAGAAAAATCTTCAGCGCCTGTTACCCAGTTCATAGCACGTACATGTGTTATCCCTGCTGCTTTTTCTAGTGATGGAATCATTTGTTTTACCAATTCAGGGTTATTGTAGGTAACCAAAGTTTTATTATCTAATGTTACTTCGGCAGTTGCATGAAAAGTGTTGGCAATTTGCGTACTTACACTTTTTACTTCTTCCAAAACTTTTTTTCTAACAGTCTGATCCAAGTTTCTGATAGTTCCCAATAATTCTGCTTCTTCTGGAATAATATTGAAACGAACACCGCTGTGTATTGCACCAACTGTAATTACTACAGGTGCTGTGGTTAAATCACTTTCACGACTTACAATAGCTTGTAATGCATTAATGATTTGTGCTGAAACATAAATAGGATCTACGCCAAGCCAAGGTTGTGAGCCATGACTACTTTTTCCTTTTACTTTTATTTTAAATAAATCTGCACTTGCCATAAAGGCTCCGCTTTTGTATTGAATATCGCCTGCGGGTATATTGCTTTCGATGTGCATACCAAATGCTACTTCAACTTTTGGATTGTCCAACGCACCATCTTTTACCATTAAAGATGCACCACCCTCTTCACCTTCCGGAGCACCTTCTTCCGATGGTTGAAATAAGAATACAACTGTTCCTGCAATATCATTTTTTAATTTACTCAAAACCTCTGCAGCACCCATCAGCATTGCAGTGTGTGCATCATGTCCGCATGCATGCATTACACCCACTTTCAATCCGTTGTATTCCGTTTGTACGGTAGATTTAAAAGGTAAATTGTTTCGTTCAATTACCGGCAAAGCATCCATGTCAGCTCTTAATGCAATTACGGGTCCGGGTTTGCTTCCTTTTAAAACGCCCACCACGCCTGTCTTTGCAACAATTCTAGTTTCAATGCCCAAGCTGTTTAAATGTGCCTGTACTTTTTTACTTGTATTAAATTCACGATTACTCAATTCAGGATGTTCGTGAAAATCCCTGCGCCAGCTCACTACTTTTTCTTTTACTTCAGCAACTTTTGTGTCTAAATTTTTTGGAGTGTTTTGTGCGTTTGAGATGGTTGTTATCACCAACAATGGAATAAAAATATATTTCATCTTTTTAGTTTTTATTTTTTGATAAAAGTATAAGGATCATATTCTATAAAATCATTTACTTTAATATTCACACTCTTTACTTTCTTGTTTTCAATTTTAAATTTCAATTGAAAAATTCCATATAAAATATTATTGTATTGCAGCAGCCATTCGTTATTGTCTAAATAATCAATTGTAGCAGTAAGGTTGTTGTGACTTTTAAATGAAACATTTAACTGATTTCCATTGGAAGTAATTATAATTTTTCCATATAACTGATTAGTATATTCGCCTGTATATTCTGTAATAGCAAGGGGTGTAGCATTGTTCTTCATTCTTGATTTCAATGCTTCTATTTCTTTCAATGCTTGGGTTTCGCCTTTCTCAAAATTTGAAAGTTGTTGGGTACTTCTATTTACATAAGGAACGTCTAAATAAGCATCTAATATTTGATAACGTAACGCTTCAAAAAAGTTTTGATTGTCGTTGTTGGTAAGAATGGCAATTCCTAAATTTTCTTCAGGAACAAAACATACATTACTCACCATTCCGCTTGCGCCGCCAGTATGCCAATATAGTTGTCTGCCATTATAATCACCAATAAATACCCCCAATCCATATCCTTGAAAATGTATCGGATAAACAGATGATTTTCTGCTGTTGTAAGTAATATTAATATCTCTTGTTTTTTGTATCACACTCCACGGTATAATTTTTTGTTGATTGTAGTTGCCGCTATCTAGTTGCATCATCAGCCAATGGCTTAAATCATTTACATTACTGATAATACTTGCTGCAGGTCCAAGATTATCCCATGTGTCGTAAGGAACTTTATTTAATTTCCCTGTAAAGCTTGTGGTGTAAGCTTTTGAAACGTTTTTCATGCGCTCAATACCACTTCCTAAAACATGTGTATTTTTCATTTTCAGCGGGGTGATGATGCTATCATACACATACACTTCCCAGGGTTTTCCTGTTACTACCGGAATAACTTCACCTGCGGTTAAAAAGCAACTGTTGCAATAACCAAAATCTTGTCTGAAATTGCCAACAGGTTTTAAATAGCGCATCCCAAACATGATTTCTCTACGGCTTAGGTTGCCATCAAAAAATGTAAAATCACCCTGAAATGTTTTTGTGCCAATCCGATGACTCAGCATGTCTTTTATGGTTACGAGTTTTGTGCTGGTGCTATCGAATAATTCATAACCCGTGATATACTTTGCAATTTTATCATTGAGTGATAATTTTTTGTGGTATTCCAGTTGCGCCAAAGCTGTACCTGTAAAGAGTTTGGTGTTGCTGGCAATCATGAATAAAGTATTTTCATCAACAGGTTCGTTGTTGGTAATATCTTTTACGCCAAAGCCTTTCATCAACACTATTTTTCCGTCTTTTACAATTACAATTGACAGGCCGGGAATTTGCCAGTCTTTGATACCTTGGTTGATATAGTTAATCAGACTATCTTTAATAAAATCAGGTTGTGCTTTTGCTTGAAACGTATTGCTTAACAAACCAAACAAAAGAATAGAGCCAACAATTTTTTTCATCATCATGATTTAAGCTTGGAAATTAGGCAATGTTTGTGAAGGTGATTGTTTTTTTTGATGAATACTGGTTTCTCCCGTTCAATCATATTTTACGCATCAAAGGCTGCAGGATGGAAGTGGAAAGCCCGCAGCGACGCAGGAGCGAGGACTTGTAACGGACAGCCTGAACCACAGCTGAATATTGATTTGCTGCTGACAGCCCCTCATTTTATATTTGCATTTGGAATTATAATTGATTAACCTCTAAATTTTTATTACAATGCCTTCATTTGATATTGCCAGCAAAGTGGATTTGCAAACTTTAGACAATGCCATTAACGTGGTGAAAAAAGAAATTACCAATCGCTTTGATTTTAAGAACAGCCATGTTGTGATTGAGTTGAATAAAAAAGATTATAAAGTAATGCTGGAAGCAGACAGTGATATGAAGCTGGAGCAAATTCAGGATGTGATATTAAGCCGTGGCGTAAAGCAGGGAATTGATGCAAATGCTTTCGACTTTAGCAAAGAATCTTACCCAAGTGGTAAGGTGGTGAAGAAAGAAGTGTCTGTGAAAAATGGCTTGCAACAGGAAGATTCTAAAAAAATTGTGAAGGCAATTAAGGACAGCGGATTGAAGGTTCAGGCGGCAATAATGGACAATATTATTAGAGTAACTGCCAAAAAAATTGATGATTTACAAGATGTGATTGCATTGTGCCGGAATGGTAATTTTGGATTGCCTTTGCAATATGAGAACATGAAAAGTTAGTGTTTTTGATGAAAATCACTAACTATAAATTGATTTGGCAGCAAATAGGATGAAACTTATCTTTGCCGCCCAATATTTAATAATTGTACGGCAAAAACCGTACAGCCTTAAAACAAAAAATTATGAAACAAGGTATCCATCCTGAAAACTACAGACTTGTTATTTTTAAAGACATGAGTAACGGTCATACTTTTTTAAGCAAATCAACTGCTGCATCCAAAGAAACTTTACAATGGGAAGATGGTAACGAATATCCATTAATTAAATTGGATATCAGTAATACATCACATCCTTTTTACACAGGTAAAAATATGTTGGTTGATACTGCGGGTCGTATTGATAAGTTTAACAAGCGTTACGAAAAGAAAAAATAATTTTTTCTATACCACATTTAAATCCCACTCTTTTTATAGCAGTGGGATTTTTTTATACGATACGTTTATCTTTACCGCAATTAATTACCGCTTATGAAATTAGATATTCTGGCTTTTGGCGTTCATCCGGATGATGTAGAACTAAGTTGCGCCGGAACATTATTGGCTTCTATTGCAGAAGGTAAAAAAGCCGGCATTGTAGATTTGACGCAAGGAGAATTGGGAACAAGAGGTACTGCAGAAACCAGAAAAGAGGAAGCAGCAAAAGCTGCTGCAATCTTGGGTGTAAGTGTAAGAGAAAATTTGAAAATGGCGGATGGCTTTTTTCAAAATGATGAATATCACCAACGCAAGGTGATTGAGGTGATTAGAAAATACCAGCCGGATATTATTTTGTGCAATGCTTTGGAAGACAGACACCCGGATCATGGAAGAAGTGCAAAGCTGGTAAGCGATGCAGCTTTTTTAAGCGGACTTAGAAAAATTGTAACAAATGACGAGGGGAAAATGCAAGATGCATGGAAGCCTAAATATGTTTTTCATTATATACAGGACAGGTATTTACAACCAAGTTTTGTGGTAGATATTTCGGCACACCATGATAGAAAGTTGGAAAGTATTTTATGCTATGCCACACAGTTTCACAATCCGAATTTAAATGAACCGAATACCTATATTTCCTCGCCACAATTTTTAGAAACAGTAAAGGCAAGATCGATGATGTTTGGAAAAAGAATCGGGGTACAGTATGCCGAAGGATTTATTTCGGAAAAAATATTGGGAATTGCCAGTTTTGATGCATTGATACAAAATCCGACATAATATGATGAAGCAAATTTTTGGATTAATTATGGTAATTATCTTGTTGAATGCATGTGCTCCAAAGCCTTATGCCGAAACAAATAAGAGTTATAAAACCCAGGCAAAGTTGTATGCAGCTACTATTAAAGAAACACCGATTGTTGCGGCAAATGATTCGATGCTTGCTTCGCCTTTTTTTGTGGGAACTACCAACTTTAATTTGCGTAAACCAAGTTTTGTAATCATACACCATACTGCACAAAATAGTTGTGATCAAACTTTAAAAACATTTACGCTCGTGCGTACCAAAGTAAGTGCACATTATGTGATTTGCAGAGATGGAATTGTACACCACATGCTGAATGATTACTTGCGTGCATGGCATGCAGGCATTAGCAAATGGGGAAATATGACTGATATTAATTCGAGCTCAATTGGTATTGAATTAGACAACAATGGTTTTGAACCTTTTAGTGATGCACAGATAAATAGCTTGATGAGTTTGTTGTCTAGATTGAAAAATGATTATGGTATACCAACAGCCAATTTTATTGGTCATGGTGATATTGCCCCAACAAGAAAAAATGATCCGAGTATTTTATTTCCGTGGAAAAAATTAGCTGATGCGGGTTTTGGAAATTGGTATGACAGCAAGAGTGATGCTATACCGGCTGATTTCAACGCCATTCAAAGTTTGAGAATAATTGGGTATGATGTAAAAGATACTACGGCTGCAATCAGGAGTTTTAAAAGACATTTTATGCAAGACAGTACCCGCAGGCTAAATGATTCTGATAGAGCCGTGATTTATAATTTGATGAAAAAATATTAGAATTTAAAATTCCAAGTTACTGCAGGAATAATTGGAAATAAGGATACTTGTTTTGCAGTAACTTTTAAGTCATTTGTTGCTGCACTTCCTTCCTGATCAAAGTAAACAAAATAAGGATTTAATCGGCTGTATGCGTTGTAAATACTGAATACCCAATAGCTTTTGTATTTTCTTTCTTTTTTTGGTTGTGGGGAATAAATTGCCGAAAAATCCAATCGGTGATAAGGTGCCAAACGATATTTATTAATGCTGCTAAATTCTTGTGTAAGCACACCATTGATAAAATAAAATCTTTCGGGCAATGAGGTTGCTTGTCCTGTGCCGTATACAAATACAGAAGATAATTTCCATTTTTTATTCAATTCATAACTTGCTACAATGCTTGCATCATGCCTTCTGTCGTAGCGGCTTGGGTATTTGTTATTATTGTTGATATTCTCAAATCTTCTCCATGTCCAGCTTAGTGTATAGCCAACCCAACCGGTTAATCTTCCTTTTACTTTATTAACAAAAAACTCTGCACCATAACTCCAGCCTTTTCCAAAAACAAAACTTTCTTCGGGGTCTTGTAAAGTATTTGGTGTGTAACCTTCTTTGTATTCAATCTGGTTTTGCATGTCTTTGTAATACAATTCTACAGAGGTTTCAAACATGTTGTTTTTGAAGTTTTTGAAATAGCCCAAAGAATATTGCCAACTGATTTGTGGCTTTACTCTTAACGTACTTGGCACCCATAAATCTGTTGGTAATGTGGTGCCTGCATTAGTAACCAGATGTATGTACTGCATGTTTCTGGTAACTGCTGCTTTGATGCTGCTGTTGTCGTCAAGTGCATAACGTATGGTCGCTCTAGGCTCAAGACCACCATAAGCTTTTACAGTTTGTCCTTTAGAGAATTGCATGCTGTCAATTCTGTTTCCGTTTACATCGTTAGTATATGTTTTGTAAGTTCCTACTTGTTGAAAAACACTGTATCGAAGTCCGTAACCTAATTTTATTTTTTTAGAAAGTTCCCAGTCATCTTGCAGGTACAACGCATATTCATTGGCATATTTTCTTACGGCATTTTGGGGCTCAAACACAGTAGAATCTTGGCTTCCACTTAATACGCTTGGGAAAAAAGTATGGTAGGTATATAAGAAACCAAATTTCAATTTATGTTCAGGAGAAGCATACCAATCGAAATCAACTTTTGCATTTAGATCTCTGATGCCTGATGAAAATTTGATTTTGAAATTTTCCTGTTTTCCTTCCAACGCAAATTGATAATCATTGTATACCAATGTTGTATTAGAGAATAATTTTTGATTGAATACATGATTCCAACGGAGCGTTGCAGTAGAATTGCCCCAGGGTATTGAAGTGCTGAAGTTTCTTTTACCATTATTAAAATCAAACTTATCTCTTCCAAAATAACCGCTCAAATAAAGGCGGTCTTTATCAGAAATTTTGTAATTCATTTTTGCATTGAGGTCATAGAAATAATAACCACTACCATAGAATGAATTTGTTGGTTTGATAAATGGTTTTACCAACGCATCTACATATGTTCTTCTTGCAGAAATGATAAAAGAAGCTTTGTCTTTTTTTATGGGTCCCTGAATACTTACTCTTGATGCAATTAATCCAATACCGCCATCTACTTCAGTTTTATTAATGTTACCATCCTTCATGCTGATATCCACCACACTGCTCACTCTTCCGCCGTATTGCGCCGGCATTCCGCCTTTGATTAAGCTCACACTTTTAATGGCATCGGCATTAAATACAGAGAAAAAACCAAACAGATGTCCTGTATTATATACCACTGCATCATCTAATAAAATTAAGTTTTGGTCAGGACCCCCACCACGTACATAAAAGCCTGCATTACCTTCTCCGGCATTTCTTACGCCCGGTAATAATTGTAGCGTTTTTAAAATATCTACTTCTCCTAAAAATGCAGGTAATGCTTTTGCAGTAGCAATGCTAATATCAATTTTACCCATCTGCGCAGCCTTCACATTATTATCTCTTTTTTTGCCAATAACAGTTACTTCTTTAAGGTTGATATTGTTAGGTATCAACAAAATATTTTTCTGCTGATTCGCATTCAAAGAAATTGAAATTTCTTTCGTTTGATAACCTACAAAAGATGCCACTAATTGATAAGTTCCATTTTTTAATGTAATCGAATAAAAGCCGTATTGATTGGTGGTTGCGCCTTTGCCTTCAGATTTTGCAGTAATATTTGCACCTATTAAGGTTTCGCCAGTAAGTGAGTCTTTGATATAGCCGTTCAGTGTAAATTTTTGCTGACCAAGTGCTGTTGTACTTACTAAAATTGTAACAAAAAATACAATTGAAAAAAAGTATGATTCAGTTGCTTTGCGCAATAAAAAATTGGATAATAGTTTAATCATTACAGGTTATTAGAATCTGATTCCATAACAAAAAACAAACAATAAAGTTGTAATACAATTTGGTTATGGAATATACTTCAGGGAATCAACTACTTCTCCGCAGGTAAGCATTGTTTTAGGATGATATGGATTTCTGATATCAGATGATTTGCTCAACCAAAATGCATTAGGGTCACCTTCTTCAAATGCCATCGGACATCTTTGGTAGTACACTACTTCTCTGTCGTATTGAACTGTCCTGATTAAATTATATACAAGATCAGTAACAACATTGAAACTTTTTCTTTTTTGAAGGAGTACTTTTTCGCCAATCAATCCTTTTAATTCGGCACTTAAACTTTGAGTAAAAGATGTAGCTGTTTCAATAATGCTAGAGTCTGCTTTCAATTCTTTGAATAGCAAACTATCAGCTGCAAGCATTAATTTTTTTGCAGTGGCGTTGATTGCAGTATCGTTTTCAGCAATAAAATTTTCCTTCAAAAGAAAGTATGCATCCGTCAATTGGCTAAATGATTGGTTAAACTGAGGAGAATTTTTACTCTTGGTCAATGGCTCGTTAGGTTTTGTTTCTACTTTTGCTTTTTCATCGGTGCTTGAACAAGCAACTACAAGAAGGATAAAACTTGTTACGATAAATTTTTTCATTTATTAATTTTTTCAGGCTGTAAAAGTAAAGTAAATTATTTTCTGTGTGCCATTACCTTTGCTGCTCTTAAATAAAAAATATGTTAATTGGTTTACAGAATGTTACGTTCGAATTTGGTGCAAGGGCAATTATAGAAGAAGCTACATGGCATATTCATCCCGGAGAAAGAATTGGTTTGATTGGATACAATGGAACAGGAAAGTCTACTATCCTGAAACTGTTGGTTGGTCAATATACTCCAAGCAAAGGAACCGTTGAAAAAAGCAAAGAAACAAGCATAGGGTATCTGCATCAGGATTTGTTGAGCTTTGATACCAATGAAAGTATTTTAGAAGTAGCAATGGGCGCTTTTGAGCGTGTGAAAGAACTGGAAAAAGAAATTGAAGCATTGGGAAATCAATTAGAAACCAATAGTGAAGACAATGATTTATTGATGTTATATAGCGAACGATTGCACGATTTGGAAGTTGCAGGTGGCTATACCGTACACCACAGAACAGAAGAGGTATTGCAAGGATTGGGTTTTGAAAATCAGCATTTGCACAGACCTTACAAAGAATTCAGTGGAGGTTGGAGAATGCGTGTATTGTTGGCTAAAATGATTTTACAACAGCCCGATGTTTTATTGCTTGATGAACCTACCAATCATCTGGATTTACCAAGTATTGAGTGGCTTGAAAAATATTTATTGCATTATCAGGGCAGTGTGGTAATTGTTAGCCATGATAAATTTTTCCTGAATAGAATGGTGAATAAGATTGTAGAAGTGTACCAGCAGGAGTTGCATATTTATAGCGGTAATTATGAATATTTTGAAACTGAAAAAGCTATTCGAATTGATATGCAACAAAAGGCGTACGAAAACCAACAGGATTACATTCGTCAGCAGGAAAGATTCGTAGAACGCTTCAAAGCCAAAGCCAGTAAGGCTGCTGCTGCACAAAGTATTGTAAAGCGGTTGGATAAAATTGAACGAATTGAAAATGTTACTTTAGAAAGACCGAATATTAAAATTAATTTTCAGGTAGATAAACAACCAGGGAAAGTACTTGCATCATTAAAAAATGTTAGTAAAAATTTTGGTGAAATTAATATCGTTAAAAACGGAAATGCTGAAATAGATAGGGGCGATAAAATTGCATTGATTGGTGCAAACGGTAAAGGAAAATCTACATTGCTTCGCATCATTGCAGGAACAGAAACATTTGAAGGTGCAAGAGAGTGGGGTCACAATGTAGATGAAAGTTTTTATGCACAACATCAGCTGGAAGCATTGGATTTGAATAATACTATTTTAGATGAAATGAGGGAATGCGGCAGTAAAAAAACGGATTTGGAATTGCGTGCATTACTTGGTTGTTTTTTATTCAGTGGTGATGATGCCGATAAGAAAATTAAAGTATTAAGCGGAGGAGAAAAAGCAAGGGTAGCATTGGCAAAAGTGATAGTAAGTAAGAGTAATTTTTTGATGCTGGATGAACCTACCAATCACCTAGATATGCATAGTGTTGAATTGCTTGCAGATGCATTAACCAAATATGAAGGAAGTTTGATTTTGGTAAGCCATGACAGATATTTTATTTCTAAAACTGCCAATAAAATTTGGGAAATTGTAGACCATGAAATCAAAGAATTTAAAGGCAGTTATGATGAATGGGTAGCCTGGAATGAACGAATGGCAAAGCAACAAGCAACTAATGGAAAGAAGGAGGTTGTTGAGAAAAGAGAAGAAATCAAAAAGAAAGAGGAAACGCCTAAGACGCAGCCGCAGCAAAGCAATCATTTGATAACCACTTTGAAGAATGATTTAAAGTTGTTGCAAAAAAAGTTTGCAAAAATTGAAGAGGAAGTAAATATAATTAACCTGCAAAAACTACAAATTGAAACGGATTTAGCATTACCTGAAAATTATATGGATGCTCAAAAATTTGCGAAGTTGGAAGCGGATTATAAAATGTTACAAGAGAAAAAAAGTGTTGCTGATAAAAATTACGAGCGGATGTTTGAAGAAATTATGGAGCTGGAAAATAAAATTGGTTAGTAACAATTAATACATAAAATCAAGTTCAATCATATATTCATTGGTATCTTTTTTTATCAGGGATAAATGCAGTTCTTTGGCATGCTTTTTATCAATATCATCAAACTTGATAAATGCCATTTCTTTAAGTTTGTTATCAATTTTGGGTACCAAATAGTAAACATATTTGTCACTCATACAAACTCTGATGTTGGCAAACCAGTTTTCAAATTCTTTTTTACCATCAAGAAACTCTTCGATACCAGTTTTAGTGTACATTACAATAGAAGCATCTTTTGTTTTTTTAGTTCCTATACAAGTAAAAGGATCTAAATCACCTAGACAATCTTGCCATGGATTTTTTTGAAAAATATTTAATTCTCTTTTAAACGCAGTAACGAACATAAAACTGCTAACCGGTTCATTCTTCATGATTTTAAAAAAATAAGGAGGTTTGCCGGAATTGATTTTTAACCGAACATCGTACGTTTCGTCAGAAATACTTTTATGTATTTGTACAAAAATATTATGCAGAAAAAATCCACTGTTTAAGCCATATGCAATTTTTACCTCCTTTTTTAAAGTTGTTTTATTATTAACCTCATTGTTCAGGATTAAGACCCTTTGATTCATTGCCTCTGTAATTTGATTGATGATGTTTACCATTATGGCTTCAGCATCTTCAATAGTATTTACTTTGGGAAGTGAGAACTCTGCAAAGGGAACTGTATCCATTATCAATTTTCCAACTAATATTCCGGGTAACTTTATATTGATACCAAATATTTTTTTGTTTGGATAAGTGGAATCAATTTTTTTTAAAGGCCTGTCTTTAAATTCATTGAAAATATTAGGAGCATCATTTAGGAGTTTAACAAAGCTTTTTGCAAATTCATTTTTTTTATGCTTGGGGGTAGGAACAACAAAATCTTGTGCATTACAAATAATTGTGGTACAAAATAATATTAGAAAGGTTAATACTTTCAGCATTTTGCAAGTCTTTATTTTGTGTACCTAAAATAAAAAAAATCATCAAATGTTATTGCAAATGTATTTCTAGGATCGTTTAAACAGCTATTGCCTTGATAAAATCAGTAACTAAATAACTGATTAATTTGCCCGTTTTCATATCGGTTTGTCCATCACTTAGATTAGTGGCTCCTTCACAAATATGCAAATAGGCAGGCTTTGTATCTGTTGCTGTAAAATATAAAAATTGTCTTGCATGATTGGTGTTAAATCCAACTGGTGAAAATGCGCTGCTTAAAATATTACTAATACTATCTAAGTCCAATTCAATTCCTACTAAAGTATTATTGGTAAAGTTTACAGCATGACCAATGGATTGTAAAAAGCTTCTTTTTTCGTACAGAAAAATTTCTTCATAAGTGATGTAGTCAACTGATGGATTATTCAACATATCCATCCATACATTTTGTTGAATATAGTTTTCATGCAAGCCTATAACAAAATATTTATGTAAAAACCCATCTGCTTCTGCGTACCTGAATGCATTACCGCTATGTCTTCCTTCCATTGGGCGATAATCTGCATGAGCATCGAGGTTGATACAATTTATTTTTGGTTGGGGAATGATATTGCCTTTGTGCCAACCCTTTGCTGCGCCTTTGATACAGCCGTATGCATTGTTGTGTCCTCCACCAATTACGATGGGCATTTTATTATGTTGGGTAATTAATTGTACTAATTTTTCAACTTCAGCATCTATCGTATTCACAGCATGTCTTAATGCTTCTATTTTTTCATCATAGTTGTTGGCGTTTTGTTCAATCAATTGTTCTAAATCACCAAATTCAAAATAACCTAATAATAAAATGTTATTGCCATCCATAAAATCATTACTTTGAATATTTAGAAATGATTTTAAAAAATGTTGCCATGCAGTTTCAGCACCACCTATACCTAAGTTTGCCTTAACACCAATGTCTTCGGGAACACCAAATACAACAAAAGAGACATCTGTATTTTGTAAAGTTTCTTCAATACTTTTTGCGGGATTTTTACAGCTGACTCTTTCACCAAGTTTTGTTTCGAATCTTCTGATTTTGGTTAAGTTCAGGACATCTTGTTTTTCGTAGTAATTGAAATGTTTCATAGCAATACAATTAATAAAATGTAGCTTGAAGATAAGTGTAATATGAATAAAAAAATAGGAAGCTATTGTTTGTTTTATAAATGGATAATGAATTAGGCAAAAAAGATGTGTTATGTAATAAAGTACAAGTGTGCGACGCAACAACAGTTTGGTTATATTCTGTTGCCAGTTACAAAAAATTACTTATTAAAAAACGTGCCGTTAATCATCACTTTGTCAATTAAATTACTGCCAAAGGCATAAGGGATATAAGCCAATGATGGCAAAGGTTTGGTGAAAATTAAATTGGCTTTTTTACCTACAGTGATGCTTCCAAGTTCGTGCCCTAATTCCATAGCATAAGCACCATTAATTGTGGCAGCATTGATTGCTTCTTCGGGCAACATTTTCATTTGTATGCAACTCATGGCAACCACCAAATTCATGTTGCCACTTGGCGAAGAACCGGGGTTGTAATCGCTTGCCAAAGCAATGGCACAGCCTGCATTTATTAGTTGACGGGCCGGTTGGTAATGCATTCTTAAAAAGAAAGCGGCTGTAGGTAAAAGCGTACCTATTGTATTTGATTTTGCCAGTGTGGCAATAGTTGTTTCATTCATTGTTTCTAAATGATCCACACTAATTGCATTGAGTTGTACGCCAATTTCTGTTCCGCCGCTGAGGTGTAATTGATTGGCATGAATTTTTGGTTTTAATCCGTATTGCATACCGGCTTTGCAAATCGTTTCTGTTTCTTCTTTGCTGAAAAATCCGGTTTCGCAAAACACATCAATGTAATCTGCTAATTGCTCTTTTGAAATGGCAGGTAACATTTGTTGAATAATTTCATCTATGTATCCCTGATGATTTTCTTTATATGCAATTGGATAAGTGTGCGCTCCTAAAAAAGTTGCTTTGATAGGAATCGGGAAGTTTTCTTTTAATTTTTTTATGACACGCAACATTTTTAATTCACCTTCAACAGATAATCCGTAGCCGCTTTTTATTTCTATTGCACCTGTGCCTAATTGAATTACTTCTTGTAATCTTATGTAGGCGCTGTTATACAATTCATCTTCTGTAGCATTGGCAATTGCGTTTGCAGAGTTTAAAATGCCACCACCACTTGCTGCAATTTCAGCGTAAGATTTGCCTTTTATTTTATCAACAAATTCATTTTCTCTGCTTGTTGCAAAAATTAAATGAGTATGACTGTCGCACCAAGTGGGCATAATTGTTGCACCTTTTCCATCAATGATTTCAGAGGGTTTGAATTTCTCTGAAGGGTTTTCATCCATTAAACCATAGGCTGAAATGATTCCATCTTGGATAAACAGATAAGCGTTGTTGATGCAGGGCAAATTGGCTAATTCATTTCCATGTAATACATTGCTTTTGGTACGCGTATTTACTAAACACTTTATGTTGATAATAAGTGTTGATGCCATAAATTAATTACTTCAATGAAAGTGAAAGATAGTAAAACTGTATAAATGTATGAAGGTAATTATTGTTATGAAATATGTTATGACTTTTCACTTACAACTTTTCACTCACTATTTACCAACTTTTCCATCGTACTCAAAAATAACTTTTGCACTTTTTCCCAAATCAGAAGTCAGCGATACTTCATATGTTTTTTTACCTGCTGTAACCGTCATTAAAGAGGAATTGGGAGGTATTCTTCCTAAATTTTCGGCAACCAAAATTAGTTCATGATTGGGATGTTGGGGATCTACTTTTATACTAACTTTTAAAGGAGTATTGCTCAATCTTTGGTTTAATAAAACAGGTTCTCCATTATGATATATACTGATAGTGTCGTTATCAATTTCTCCATTATCATACAACTCTATCAAAATTTCACCTTCGCTTACCGGAAATTTTTTCACCAATACATTGTTTCTTTCAGTTAACACTTTTGGCAGTGGCGATGTTGCGACTAAATTTTTATTGATGTTATCAATTTTTGGTTCTTCGGCTTTCTTCGGCTCCTGAATTTCTTTTTCTTTTGTATTGCTTGTTATTAAAGCATCTTCAGCACCCGGTTTGAATTTAGATTTTGTTGTATTATTTATTTCGGGAAATGCGGTTAATGGTCTTGTATTAGTAGTATTTGCAGATGAATTGTTTTTTTGTGGCAGATTATTATTTGGTTTCTTCTTTAATAAAAAAAGTTCTTTTTCAAAGTTGCTTTCTTTTACTTTTTCTAAATACACCGTTCCATCGCCACAGTCTTTTTTGGTTTTTAAATTAACACTGGTGAAATCACCGGATAAAATTTCTTTGCCATTAGCTTTGCTGTAATCCAAAAAACAAGTCATTAAGCAAGGGTCACTCATATCAGCAATTTTTAATTCCAGCATTCTTAATTCTTTAATAACAAGGCTTGTTGTTTTTTTTGTGAAGATGCCTTGCATTGCAGCTTTGCCATAAAATGCGGTACTTCTGTAAGAATAGGTAACGCCTTCAACAGCATTGCTTTTAAGGACATTAATTTGAATTTCATAGTTGTATTTTTCTTCAACAAAAACACCACGCAACGGGTTGAAATCTTTTTGTATGAAGTAACCTCTCCAGATTCCGGTTAAATTAATGGCAGATTTTATTGTTTTTTTTAATGGAATTAATGATGCTCCCTTGGCAATGGAACTTTCATTTTTAGACATAACGCTGTTACCAAGCCTATTTGACTGAGCTTCGGATTTTATGATGGCGAACAGTAATAAAAAATTGAGTGTGTATTTCAATCCCATAGTGCAAATCTACAGCGGCAATATAATTTAATATATCAAAAAAGCGTTAAGGTTTTTTTCTGCCAATCATTCATTACATTTGCTTGGTCAATTTTTTTGAAGATTACAGAAAGAAATTATGATTAATATTCGTTTCCCCGATGGGGCAGTTCGTCAGTTTGAAAGTGGAATATCTGCATTGCAAATTGCAAAAAATATAAGTGAAGGGTTAGCCAAAAAAGTATTGGTAACAAAAGTAAATGGTGAAATTTGGGATGCTACAAGGCCTATCAACACTGATGCAAGCCTACAATTACTAACTTGGGATGATGCCGAAGGTAAAAATACATTCTGGCATTCTTCTGCTCATCTAATGGCGGAAGCAGTTGAGGACAGTTTTCCCGGAGCAAAGTTTTGGGTAGGTCCTGCTTTGGACAATGGCTTTTATTATGATATAGATTTGGGCGACAATAAATTAAGCGAAGAAGATTTGCTGATTTTGGAAAAGAAGATGATTGAATTGGCCAAACAGAATAATTCTTTTATGCGTACGGAACGCTCAAAAGCAGAAGCCATAAGCTATTTCAGTGAAAAAGGCGATGAGTATAAATTGGATTTGCTACAGAATTTGGAAGATGGAAATATTACTTTCTACTCACAAGGTAATTTTACCGATTTGTGTCGAGGACCTCATATTCCATCAACAGGAGCAGTTAAGGCAATTAAATTAATGAGCATTGCCGGTGCATACTGGAAAGGGGATGAAAAAAACAAACAGCTTACACGTATTTATGGAATTACTTTTCCTAACCAAAAAGAATTAGATGAGTATTTATTGATGTTGGAAGAAGCAAAGAAAAGAGACCATCGTAAGCTTGCAAAAGAACTCAGCATTTATACAATGGATGATGATATTGGGCAAGGCCTGGTATTATGGATGCCGAATGGTACAGTCATAATTGAAGAGCTAGAAAAATTAGCAAAAGAAACGGAAGAAGCAGCGGGCTATAAAAGAGTAGTTACGCCTCATATTGCAAAAGAAAACTTGTATTTAACGAGTGGACATTTGCCATATTATGCAGACAGTATGTTTCCGCCAATGGAATTAGATGGTGAGAAATATTATTTAAAAGCAATGAACTGCCCACATCACCATAAAATTTTTGATGCAGAACCGAAGAGCTACAGAGACTTGCCCTACCGCCTTGCAGAATATGGAACTTGTTACAGATACGAACAAAGTGGAGAACTATTTGGATTGATGCGTGTACGCTGTTTGCACATGAATGATGCACATATCTATTGCACCAAAGAACAGTTTGCACAAGAATTTAAATCGGTAAACGAAATGTATTTGAAATACTTCAAAATATTTGGAGTAGATAAATTTGTAATGCGGTTGAGTTTGCATAATCCTGAAAAATTAGGAAAGAAATATGTAAATGAGCCTGAACTCTGGAAAGAAACAGAAGCAATGGTGCGTGCGGTATTGATAGAAACAGGAACACCATTTATTGAAGTGCAAGATGAAGCTGCATTTTATGGGCCTAAAATAGATGTACAAATTTGGAGTGTTATTGGCAGAGAATTTACATTGGCTACCAATCAGGTAGATTTTGCACAATCAAGAAGTTTTAATTTATCATTTACGAACCAAAATAATGAGCCTGAAGTTCCATTAATCATTCACCGTGCACCTTTAGGAACGCATGAAAGATTTATCGGATTTTTATTAGAACATTATGCAGGTAAATTTCCGGTGTGGTTATCGCCATTACAAGTAAAAATTTTACCAATCAGCGATAAATTTATGACTTACGCAACTGCAGTAAAAGCAAAGTTGCGCAAAGCCGGTGTGCGTGTAGAAATTGATGAAAGACAGGAAAAAATTGGTAAAAAAATACGTGAAGCAGAATTGAGCCGTGTGCCGTATATGCTGGTTTTGGGCGAAAAAGAAATGAATGAAAATACATTGTCTATTCGTCGTCAGGGCAAAGGAGACATGGGTCAGTTGCCGGTAGATGAATTTATACGTAATATTGTGTCTGAGATTGAAGAAAAAAAATCTGGAGAATAAATTTGATTTAATAAAACATAATAATTTTTTATAGAAGCTATATCATTAGCTTTGTCATCAACAATTAATAACCAAACAAGTTTTAATGGCATTACCATTTAGAGGAAACAGCGGCGGTGGTGGAAGGTTCAACCCACGTTTTCAACGCCAACAAGAACCCGAACATCGCATTAATGAAAGAATCCGCGTACCACAAGTACGATTGGTAGGAGATAACGTAACAGTAGGCGTTTATCCAACACAAGAGGCACTTAAAATTGCCCAAAGTTTAGAACTGGATTTAGTAGAAATTTCTCCCCAAGCTGATCCCCCTGTTTGTAAAGCAATTGATTACAAAAAGTTTCTTTACGAAAAAAAGCGTAAGGAAAAAGAAATGAAAGCCAATGCCAAACAAAGTGAAGTAAAAGAAGTACGTTTTACTCCGGGCACTGATGACCATGATTTTGATTTTAAAGCCAAACATGCCGAAGGATTTTTGAAAGATGGTAATAAAGTAAAAGCATATGTTCAGTTTAAAGGAAGGGCAATTATGTTTAAAGAAAGAGGAGAGTTGGTGTTGCTGAAATTTGCCGAGCGTTTGGCAGAAGTAGGTACGCCGGAAACACTTCCAAAATTAGAAGGTAAGCGAATGTTTTTAATGCTTACACCAAAAACTGCAAAGAAAAAGAAAGAGGAAAAAAGTTAATCATACAAGGCTTCGCAAGAAGCCTTTTTTATTTTTTACAAGATTATTCATAATTCAAGTTGGAGATTTATTAATATAATAACTTGAGTAGCTAGGGAGAGGATAATTAGTAATAGCTTTTACTAAAACATATAATTATTTGTTGAATAAAGGGATAATCATCCAATTGCTGTTTGATTGGATCTAAGTAAGTGCCTTTATAAAAGGAACTACAAGTGAAAAGTCACAATTACTGCCTTATTGCGAAAAAAGTCTACTCGGCCACAAATTGTTATTTTATTCTTGATTCAGGCTTCTCATTTGTCTGAAATTAAAATCGAGAATTTCAAAACTGCTTACTGCATTAGGTAGGTAATAATGCCACCACTCGGTATCTAAAGCTATAAAACCGTACTTGGTCATGACATTTTTTAAGATGCTTCTGTTCTGTAAAATTTCTTGTGGCAACTGCATGTAATTGTGATGGGCTTTTTCGCTAAAATCATCGAAAGGAGTGGGCATAAGCAAAGGATCTCCGGTTTGTAAATTATACAAACTTACGTCCACCGCTGCACCTCGGTTATGATTGCTTCCCTTTGCAGGGTTAGCTGCATAACGGTCGTCGGGAACTGCTTCCCACATTTTTTTTGTAACACTGTATGGGCGGTAGGCATCGTAAATTATTAAACCCAGTCCTTGCTCGTTCAAGTCTATTTCAATCAGCTGTAATGCTTTTGCCGCTTGTGTCCTTGTATAAGCCGCAGGGTGTTTGTACAAAACTTGATGCGTAAAATTGTTGATTGTGGCATATTTCCAATCGTACTTTGCATGAATCAAGTAATTATCCACCGCCACCATTTTTTTTTCAGGTCCTTGTTGTATGGAAGTAAAATAATCTCGTTTTTTATTTATAACGACAAGCCCATCTTTATTGGCTTTGATAGCATTTGTCTGAGCATTGCTGCAAATAGCAACTTTAAGAAAAAATATAAAGACAGCCAATTTTTTTAGCCAATTCATGCTATTGAAATTTGGTGAAATGTGAAGGAAAAAATAGTGTTTTACAAAGGAAATGAATTTGTTACTTGCAAAAGAATAATATTCGTCAACACCTACCAAAAACAAATTTTTAGTTTGTTTTTTACATAAAAATTGCAAATAATTCTATTTTTATGTTTGTATTGGGTGAAGTTGAATATGAGGTTGGGTAAATTTATTTAATTCTTAATGTACAATTAATAACCAACACTCCCTATTTTTGTCAAATATTAAAACACGTTTATGAAGAAAACCATTTTAACCTTACTAACGATTGTTGTAGCTGCAACATCATTTGCACAAAATGAATCAGGTAGCCTCAATAAAAAAAGACCTACATTGAGTGTAAACTTTTTTTTGAAAGATTTCAAAACTCCAGACTTAATTGCGAGTAGCTCGTTGAGTTCAGTTTTGAACAATAAAACTTGGTCAAAACCTCCTGCGATGTCTCCCGGACTTAGTATTCAATACTTTGAAGGGTTAAGCGATCATCTTGATTTTATGGGAAGTTTAGGTGGCTCTTTTTTGGTGTATCCTATGTTGGGTAAACCAAAATCAAGCAACGACAAATTTTTATTGGAAGCAGACGCAAACTTAAATTTGAAATTTGTAACCGATGATTATTTTGTTGTGCCTTTCTTATCTGCCGGTGCAGGTTTGAGTATGTTGGGCGGTACATATTTTGGAGCATATATTCCTTTCGGAGGTGGTATGCAATTCAATTTAGGTAATTCAGAATCATTCTTAATTACACAAATGTCTTACAGAATTCCTGTTACAACCAGCACTGCTAACTATCATTTCAACTATTCACTTGGTTTCGGATCTCCATTAACTGAGAAAAAAGTTACAAAACTAATCCCACCACCACCACCACCTGTAAAAGTAGAACCAAAAGATACAGACAAAGATGGTGTTGTTGATTCTGTTGATAAATGCCCTACTGTACCAGGATTAGCAAAATACCAAGGTTGCCCAATACCTGATACCGATAAAGATGGTATTAACGATGAGCAAGACAAATGCCCTACAGTTGCTGGACTAGCAAAATACCAAGGTTGTCCAATTCCTGATACTGATAAAGATGGTATCAATGATGAAGAAGACAGATGTCCTACTGTGGCAGGTTTGGCACGTTACCAAGGTTGTCCAATTCCTGATACTGATAAAGATGGTGTAAATGACGAAGAAGACAAATGCCCTACAGAGGTAGGTCCTGCAAGCAATGGTGGTTGTCCTTTAATTTCAGTAGAAGAAAAGAAAATAGCTCAGTCAAGTTCAGAACATGTTTACTTCGCTACAGGTAAAGCAGTTTTATTAACTAAGAGTTACAAAGCACTTGATGATATTATCGCTTTACTAAACCAAAAAGACAATGCAACATTAGGTTTAGATATCGAAGGTCATACAGATAATGTAGGAAGCGCAGCATTTAACCTTAAGCTTTCCCAATCAAGAGCAAATGCAGTATCAGCATACTTTAAGAAAAAAGGTGTAGATATGAAGCGTATAATGGCTAAAGGTTATGGTCAAACAGTTCCTGTAGCAGATAACAAAACTGCAGAAGGGCGTTCTAAAAACAGAAGAGTAGAATTGAAATTAAAAGAAATGTAATACTGTTTTTTATAGTAAAATGCCCCTGAAAATCTCAGGGGCATTTTCTTTTAAGAAACATTTTTAAGCAATTTTGAAATAAATAAAAATTATTTATAAAAAAAAAGGATTTAAGTATGGATATATCACAACAAGCCCTTACTTTTGCCGTCCCGAAAAAATAAGATTATGGCTAGAGTATGTCAGGTAACAGGAAAAAAGCCAATGGTTGGTCACAGTGTTTCACACTCGAATATTAAGACCAAACGTCGCTTTTTACCAAATTTACAAAGTAAGCGTTTCTTCTTTGTTGAAGAAGACAGATGGATTACTTTAAAAGTATCCGGAGAAGCAATCCGCACAATTAATAAAAACGGATTAGCTGCTGTAGTAAAAGAATTAAGAGCTAAAGGCGAAAAAATATAACCCAATAATTATTAGTGGGGTTAATTCATTAAAATTACAATAATGGCAAAGAAAGGTAACAGGGTACAGGTAATCTTGGAGTGTACAGAACATAAAACATCTGGCAAACCAGGAACAAGCCGCTACATCACTGTAAAAAACAAAAAGAATACTCCAGAAAGAATGGAGTTAAAGAAGTTCAATCCAATTTTGAAAAAAGTAACCGTTCATAAAGAAATTAAATAATCATGGCAAAAGCAGCAAAAACAGCGATTAAAACTAAAGACCAAAAAGCAGCAGCTGAAGCTAAAAACTGGACCAAAGTTATTAAGGCTGTTCGTAGTCCTAAAACTGGTGCATACACTTTTAAAGAAGCGATTGTGCACAAGGATAAAGTAAAAGATTTTTTAGCTGCCAAGTAATTGGTATGCTAACTATTTTAAAGCTTCCCAATAGGGAGGCTTTTTTTATTTAAGTATTCATTTTATTTATTTAATTTGAATGTCAATTTAAATTGTAAGTTATGGGTTTTTTTGATAAGCTTTTCGGAAAAAAAGAAAAGCAGAGTTTAGACGAAGGATTAAAAAAAACAAAAGAAGGTTTTTTTGCAAAAATTACTAAAATATTTGCGGGTAAAAACACCGTTGATGATGAAGTTTTGGACAATTTAGAAGAAGCACTTATTACCGCAGATGTTGGCTTAGATACAACCATCAAAATCATCAATAATATAGAGGCAAGGGTAAAGAACGAAAAATATGTAACCGAAGCCGAATTAAATACTATTTTACAACAAGAAATAAAAAATGTACTCATCGATGCAGATGATACTTTATATAAAAATTTTGAAATACAACAAGGTAAAAAGCCTTATGTCATATTGGTTGTAGGGGTAAATGGTGTAGGCAAAACAACTACAATTGGCAAACTTGCACACAACTACAAGAAAGCAGGCTACAACGTAATTTTAGGCGCAGCCGATACATTTAGAGCCGCTGCCGTAGACCAACTAACTATTTGGAGCGAAAGGGTAGGAGTACCTATTGTAAAACAAAATATGGGTAGCGACCCAAGTGCTGTTGCATTCGATACCGTAACTAGCGCTATTGCAAAAGGAAGTGATATTGTAATTATTGATACCGCCGGAAGATTACACAACAAAGCTTATTTAATGGAGGAATTAACCAAAATTAAAAGAGTAATCAAAAAAGTAATTCCCGAAGCACCACATGAAGTAATGCTTGTGCTTGACGGAAGCACAGGACAAAATGCATTGGAACAAGCAAAACAATTTACCGCAGCTACAGATGTTACTTCTCTAGCCATTACAAAATTAGATGGTTCAGCAAAAGGCGGTATTGTATTAGCTATTGCACACCAATTTAAAATACCCGTGAAGTTTATTGGTGTAGGAGAAAAAATTGATGACTTATTAATTTTTGACAAACAAGAATTTGTAGATAGTTTGTTTAGATTAGAATAATAAACAAATTTTGGTATAGATTTTATAAAGTATATCTGATTCCCAATCCGCCCCAGCCACTTTCAAAATATTGGTAACCTATTAAATTAAAAGAAGGTTGCCAGTCTAAGCTCATGTTAAGTGGTACATTTTTAAATTTAAAGTCTAATCCCAAAATACCATCAATCCCAAATACCATTCCAGATTCTCTAGTAGGGTTGTTTTTTTTCCAGGTATCATTCCAAGAACCGATATGAACACCAGGCCCCATATACCATTTTAACCCCGCTGCGTTGTTAATATCACCATGAATCTCATAAAGCCCCGTTAGTCTATTGCCCGACTCCCAAAATGTCAATAAACCCTCAATTGCGTTATTCTGTCGAACAAAGTGTTTTACACTAAGTGATGCCGGATAAACTTTTACGCCAATAGCAGTTGTATAACTTGTGCCAAGGCTTTGGGAATTTGCTTGAAGCAATATTCCTGCAATTAAAATGCTTGTAATAATTGTTGTTTTCATATTGGTTTAGTTTTAATCCAACTTACTATTATTTTTTGATATTTTCAAATTTTAATTATCTAAAAAAATATAAAAGCTATATAGCAAGAAGCCTTTATTTTTACATCAATCGCCTTTGAATATGCTAAACGGGAAAAAAATTATTGTGGTATTTCCAGCTTATAATGCTGAAAAAACATTGGAACAAACGTATAAAGAAATTCCTTTTGATTTTGTAGATGATGTGATATTAGTAAACGATGCAAGCCGCGATAATACTGTTGCAGAAGCAGAACGGTTGGGCATTAAACATATTATTACACATCCTCAAAACAGAGGATACGGAGGCAACCAGAAAAGTTGTTACAATCAAGCATTAGCATTGGGCGCAGATATTGTAATAATGGTGCATCCCGATTATCAATACACGCCAAAATTGATTCTGCCAATGTGCAGTATTATTGCCAATGAAGTTTATCCTGTTGTTTTTGGTAGCAGAATTTTAGGCAAAGGCGCATTAAAAGGCGGAATGCCAATGTATAAATTTATTGCCAACCGATTGCTTACATTCTCTCAAAATATTTTATTAAATCAAAAGCTGAGTGAGTACCATACTGGCTATCGTGCATTTAGTAGAGAAGTATTAGAAAAAGTAAACTATGAAGCCAACAGTGATGATTTTATTTTCGACAATGAGATGATTGCACAAATTTTTGATGCAGGTTTTGAAATTGGTGAAGTAACATGCCCTACCAAATATTTTGATGAAGCTTCTTCAATCAATTTAAAAAGAAGTATTCAATATGGGATTGGCGTATTAAAAGTAAGCTGGGGTTATTTCTTTAAAAGATTAGGACTATACAATTCAGTTATTTACAAACACAAACTGTAAAGTGATAACCAATTTTCTTTGAAACCCTTTCTTTTTAAGGCATTCGCTTGTAAAATACAAAACCATTCTTTTCATATAACTTCTTCAATTGCGGCATTGCATCAAACTCATGTTTGTTTTGTATTTTCAAAGAAAAATAGGCTGGGTTGTCAATTTTTCCATGCAACATCCAATCTTTGAATCTGATTTCTCTTATGAAGCTTGTTACAGTATCTCGTCTGTTGGTGTTACCATAAATAATACTATCAATGAGTTGTTTTTTTGTGGCATTATAAGGTGCCTTTTTAGTATAGTAATACTGCGCATAACTTTTATAGCCCCAGGTTTCAACATAGCAATTTTCATTTTGTCTTGCTTCAAAAAATTCAATATTCGCACGTTGCGAAATAGCTTCAATCTTAGATGTGAGTATAATAGATGAAAGCAAACAACAAACAGTAACACTGGTAAATAATAAAGAAGTTTTCAGCTTTACATTCTTTCCACTCAGGTAAAATACAACGCCCATCAACAAAATAATTCCACCAATACCATCCCACCAATACCAATGTACATCTGCCTGTAAATTGGCTCTTGCAAACACATCATCAATTTTATTTACCCACTTGTCTTTATTCATTAAAACAAAAGGAATTGCAGTTAATAAAATCCCCAAAGCAAATCCTACAATACCTAATAATATTTGTAAAATAATGTGCAGTTTGAAATCGGTTTTCTTATAAGTGTTGTAAACATAGTATGCAGCTAACGCAGTTAGGGGAAACCAGCACAACGAAGAATAGTGAACAATTTTCGTTTTAACGATAGAGAATAAAAGCAGTGTTACCCAAAATAAAATCACCATCCATTGTTTAAATATTCTTTGTAAAGGGTGAGCAGTTTTGATGAACATGCCTTTCATGAAGAAGATAGATGCCGGAAAACATCCCAATAACAATACCCACCAATGGTAAAAAAATGGTTCGCCGTGGTCGGCATCACTTGTACTAAAAATGGCAATTTGCCTTTGTATAAACTCCGAAATAAATCCTGTTCCGTGTTGTATTAAATCTACGCCAAACCATGCAAAACAAACAAGTAATGAAGAAAGTAAAACCGCAAAAAATTCTTTCAGTTTTATATAAAAATTAAACTGATTTAGTAAAACAAAAACTAGATAGGATAGAAGTGAAATGATAATTGCGACCGGTCCTTTGGTTAAAACTGCTAACCCCAAAAAAATGCCGGCATAAAAGGCATATTTTATTCGGACAATATTTTCTTTGGTAGTTAGAAAATGAAAATAATAAATCCCTAAAAATATAAATAAGTTAAACCACGGGTCTATGATGCCACTTTTGAAATATAAAAATGTAACCAGTGTTCCTAAGTAAATCATTACCCAAATTCTTGCAAATGTTTCATTAAAAATTCTTTTACCAATTCTGAACAACATGATTAGTGTTATGATTCCACAAACTGCATTGGGAAACCTTGCTGCAAAATCATTGATACCAAAAGCTTTCATGCTCAATACCTGCAACCAAAAAAACAAAGGAGGTTTTTCGGTAAAGCGATCATAATTAATTTGTACGGAGAAATAATTTCCTGTTACAATCATCTCTCTTGCACTTTCGGCAAAATTGATTTCATCCCAGTCAAACAAATGAACATGTCCAAGAAATGGAATAAATAATACTACAGCAAGCAGTGCTATTGTCAGCTCATTTTTTAAAATTAATTTCATCATGTAGTATGAGTAATATTGAAAAAGAAAGATAAAGAATAATTCACAATCGCAAAATATTTGTCATCAAATTAAAGCATCTTATTGATTACGTGAGTAGTTCCTTATTTTTGTTTAAACAATTTCCGCATGCATTCCTTTCAAGAATTAGTAAAAGATTTTGCAGATAAATTTAATACGCAACATTTTCCAGAAAGTCCATCTACATTATATGAGCCTGGAAATTATTTTTTAACGCTTGGCGGAAAAAGAATAAGACCCGTAATGTGTCTGATGGGCAATGAATTGTTTGATACTATTTCTTCCGATGCATACTATGCAGCAACAGCTATTGAACTGTTTCACAATTTTACTTTAATTCATGATGATATCATGGATGCTGCTTCACTGAGAAGAGGCATGGAAACAGTACATAAAAAATTTGGTGAAAATACAGCTATCCTCAGCGGTGATGTAATGCTTATCAGATCTTATGATTACTTAAATAAAATTAATCAGCATCACTTGCATCAGGTGTTGTATTTGTTTAATAGAACAGCAAGAGAAGTATGCGAAGGACAGCAATTAGACATAGATTTTGAAACACAGAATAAAGTTGTGTTAGATGATTACATAAACATGATTGCATTAAAAACTTCGGTGCTGATTGCAGCTAGTTTAGAAATTGGTGCTGTATTGGGTGGCGCAAGTGAGCGTAATTGCAAGCACATCTATGAATTTGGTAAAAACTTGGGAATTGCTTTTCAAATTCAAGATGATTATTTAGATGCATTTGGTGATCCTGAAAAATTTGGTAAAGAAGTGGGCGGTGATATCAAACAAAATAAAAAGACATTCTTGATGTTACATGCCTTAGATGTTGCAACTCCCGCACAAAAGGAAAAAATTGCTTCGCTGATAAAAGAAAATCCTGCAGATAAAGTGCAGCAAATGCTTGCAATTTTTAAAGATTGTAATGTAGCAACATGGGCAAATGATTTGAAAGAGAAATATCTGCAAACTGCCTACAAGCATTTACAGGAAATTGCTGTAACTGCTACTCGCAAAAAACCGTTGATGGACTTGGCTGAATTTTTAATAGTAAGAGAATATTAAAATATTTAAATCTTATTTTTTTTCGGTTCGAAAAGTTGTAAAATATAGGTTGATAGTACCTATATTAGCAATCAATTGCATAGTAACACACTTCGAATCTAAAATATAATCGCATGTCTAATTCTGTTTTTCGTACCAAAAAAATTGATAAAATATTAGTGGATGCTGCTGCTCATGAAGCAGGACATTCCACTGGATTGAAACGTATACTTACTTTAAAAGACCTTACTTTTTTTGGTATTGCAGCCATAATTGGCGCTGGAAGTTTCAGTAGCTTGGGCGGTGCTGTATTTAGTGGCGGACCAGGTGTTGTAATTCTATTTATCATCACTGCAGTTGCCTGTGCTTTCACAGCATTTTGTTACAGTGAATTTGCAAGTCGTATACCCGTTGCAGGCAGTGCTTACACTTATGCTTATGCAAGCTTTGGTGAATTGTTTGCCTGGATTATTGGTTGGGCTTTAATCATGGAATATTCTATTGGTAACATTTATGTATCGTATAGCTGGAGTGATTATTTTACTTCTTTTCTTCACCGCTTCGGACAAATGATTCATATCAATCTTCACTTGCCTGAATATTTGAGTACAAGTTACATGGAAGCAAAACATGCGGTTGCAGAGGGAAGTTTCAACAAATCTTTAATCATTGCATGGAATAATGCACCAACTATTGGCGGCTTTAAAATCATTCTTGATTTGCCTGCATTGGTGATTAATTTTCTCATTACTTATTTGGTTTTTCGTGGAATAAAAGAAAGCAGAAACTTTAGTAATATAATGGTGATTTTAAAAATAGCTGTTATACTAGTTGTAATACTTGTGGGTGGTTATCTCATTTTTAATAACGGACTTACTGCAAACTGGATTCCTGCAAATGATGCAGGTTTACGTAGTTTTTTACCCAACGGATTTAGTGGTGTGATGGCAGCCGTAAGTGGTGTGTTCTTTGCCTATATTGGTTTTGATGCTGTAAGTGTATTGGCTGAAGAAAGTAAAAATCCGCAAAGAGATTTACCAAAAGGAATGATATTGTCTCTCGTTATTTGTACGGTTATTTATATTTTACTTACACTTGTTTTAACAGGTGCTGTGAACTACAGAAATTTTGATGGCGTTGGAGATCCATTGGCTTTCATCTTCGAACCACAAAATTTAAATATTGGTTGGATGCAATTTTTGGTAGCTGTATGTGCAGTGGTTGCAATGACAAGTGTGTTGCTTGTTTTTCAAATGGGGCAACCCCGTATCTGGATGAGCATGAGCCGTGACGGCTTACTCCCATCAGTATTTCAGAAGATTCATCCTAAGTATAACACACCTTCTTTCTCTACCATTGTTACCGGTTTTGTAGTAGGTGTTCCTATTTTATTTACTGATAAGACTTTTGTATTAGACTTCACTAGCATAGCAACCTTGTTTGCATTTGTATTAGTTTGTGGTGGTGTATTACTCATACCAAGAAGGGCTAAAGAAGCAGGAAAATTTCATATTCCGTTTATCAATGGGCAATTTATTTTTCCTGTATTGATATTAGGTACTCTGGCATTGCTCACATTTACCATAAAAAATAAATTGGGTATTAGTTATGTTGCTGAATTATTAAATGGCGATTTTAAAAATTACACCGATGATGCAATGATGAAGGACAAATTATTTTTCACAACAGACATTGCAAAATTATCTACCATTATTTTCTGGATAAGTGCTTTGTTATTAACCTTTGCAGCATTTATAAAAAAATATTCATTAATACCATTAATGGGCTTAATTACTTGTTTGTATTTACTTACCGGCATGACAACCAGCAACTGGCTTTGGTTCATTGGTTGGCTTGCAATAGGACTTGTTATTTATTTCATGTATGGCTATAAAAAAAGTAAGTTAGTTTTGGAAAATAATTAAAAATTAATACGCATAAAAAAACCTCATAACTAAATAAGTCATGAGGTTTTTTATTTTATTTTTTACTTCAATTATGCTTCGCCTAAAAATGTATATCTATAATCTGTAGGCGGATTAAATGTTTCTTTAATTGTTCTTGCACTCAACCATCTATAAAGGTTTAGTGCACTACCAGCTTTATCATTCGTGCCACTTGCCCTTGCCCCTCCAAATGGCTGCTGACCAACAACTGCACCCGTTGGCTTATCATTGATATAAAAATTACCTGCTGCATTTCTCAATTTATTTGTTGCTAGTTCTACAGCATATCTGTCTGTAGAAATTACAGCCCCCGTTAATGCATAAGCCGATGTGCTGTCAACCAAAGTTAATGTTGCTTCAAAATCGTTGGTAGGATAAATATAAATCGTCAGCACCGGTCCAAAAATTTCTTCACACATCGTGGTGTATTTTGGGTCTGTAGTTTCTATAATTGTTGGTTGAATAAAGTAACCTTCTTTTTTACTGCATTCGCCACCAACGAGTATTGACGCATTTTTGCTGCGTTTTACTTTATCTATATAAGTCTTTATTTTATCAAAACTTTTTTCATCAATCACCGCATTGATAAAATTGCTGAAGTCTTCTGTAGAACCCATTTTCATACTGTTCACTCCGGTAATTAATTTTTTCTTTACCTGATTGGCAATATTACTTGGTATATAAGCCCTTGATGCAGCACTACATTTTTGTCCCTGAAATTCAAATGCACCACGCAATAAAGCAGTTGCAACAACATCTGCATCGGCCGATTTGTGCGCAATCACAAAATCCTTTCCTCCGGTTTCGCCCACAATTCTTGGATAACTCTTATACAAATGCATGTTCTTACCAATCGTTTCCCACATCGAGTTAAAAACACCTGTACTTCCTGTGAAATGCACGCCGGCAAAGTCTTTGTGACTAAAACAAACTTTACCAATTGTTGGGCCGTCTACATAAATTAAATTAATTACACCATCAGGCAAACCTGCTTCTTTTAAAATTCGCATAAACATTTGTGCCGAGTATACTTGCGTATTTGCAGGTTTCCATACCACCACATTACCACACATTGCAGCGCTCGTAGGCAAATTGCCTCCAATCGCAGTAAAGTTGAAAGGCGTTACAGCCAATACAAATCCTTCTAAAGGACGCCACTCTAATCGATTGTGCATGCCTGCACCGCTGATAGGTTGTTGTTTATAAATTTCGCTTAAATAATGCACGTTGAAACGTAAAAAATCAATCAGCTCACAAGCAGCATCAAGCTCGGCTTGCATGGCGTTTTTACTTTGTCCCAACATTGTTGCACCATTAATATACGTGCGATATTTTGTTGCCAATAAATCGGCAGCTTTTAAAAATATACCGGCTCTGTTTTCCCAACTCATATTACTCCAGCTTTCTTTGGCAGCCAATGCAGCCTCAATCGCTTGCTGCACATGCTTTTCATTACCCACATGAAAATATCCAAGTGTATGTTTTATTTCATGTGGTGGACGCATTGCCACTTTGTTATTGGTACGAACTTCTTTGTTACCAATGTACATCGGTACATCAATTTCATTTGATTTTAATTCTGCAATTGTCTTTTTAAGTGCAATTTTTTCAGCACTCATTGGTGCATAACTTAATACAGGCTCGTTGGTAGGTAATGGGTAAGAAAAACTTCCTATTCGCATGATGTTGATTTTTATTTTGAAAGCGCAAGATACTAATTAAGCATTTAGCTGAAAACTTTCAGGTAGTTTAAATTATCAGTAAAGATGCTATTGTCCGAGCAATATAGTTTAATTCGGCTTTCTCGGCGTCGCACACTTGTATGTTCTGTACAATATTCAGCAAGAACGTCATTTTTACTAATTGCATTGAATTATTTTGTAAGCAATTAGTATCTTTCGGCCGTGAATTATTTTCAATTATTGTATTATGCTGCAGACTACGGCCGGAGTGCTTTTCAGCAACTTCGCTTCATTCATCATTTTCTGAAACCAATAGTAGATAAGCATTGTACCACACTTCAATATCCTTTATCACTAAAAGAAAAAAAGAAAGTTGATTTTTATTATCCATTATTCAATCATATTGTCAATTGCGAAAATTATTTGTGTTTAAAAGGCAGAAAGCTGTCATTGGATGAGTCCAAACGCCTTGCAATTTTATCGGCAATGGCAACTTTATACGATGATTTAATTGATGAAGAATCCTGGGAAATAACACAGTATTTTCAAATAGTTGATAAAACATTACCTTTTGATCAATCCACACCAAAAGTGCAACTAATTTTTGCTTTAGACGATGAATTGAAAACTATTTGGCAACCAACAACCAATTACAGCAATGCACTAAAAACAGCGATTGAATGGCAGGTAATTTCAACAAAACAATTACAACCAGATATTTCATTGGATGAAGTTTTATATATCTCTGAAAAAAAATGTGGCTTTAGTTCTTTGTTATGGGCTTCTGTTTTAGATGAATGTTGGACAAAAGAAGAAGAACAATTTATTTATCAATCGGGCTTTGTAGGACAAATTGTAAATGATTTGTTTGATGCTTTTAAAGACAGAACAGACGGCGTTTTTACAATTGTAAGAAAAGCAGATACTGTTCAGAATGCTGCTGCAATTTTCCAAAAGGAATGCACTAGATTACATCAATTGATTCTGCAAACAAATGCTCCGAAACCTTTGCAAATAAAGACAATCAGGCGAATGGCCTGTATTCATGCATTTGGTTTGGTAAGCTTGGATCATTTGCAACAAACAGAAAATAAATATGTCATCCCTATAAATTGGGATTTGCCTTTACGTAAAGAACTTGTTACCGATATGGCTTTCTGGAGTAATAAATTTAAGTTGCTGCATTACGCTTGCAAAATGGCAGAATGGCGTTAATAATTTTTGTTTACTTAATTTTAGAATTTTATAACTATGGCAATAGTATTATTCGACGTTCACTATCGGGAAAACTTTTTTCCATTTACTGCAACAAAAGCAATTGCTGCAATGCGTTTTGGTATATTAACAATTCAAGAACGTTGGGAAATGTTATTGAATGATTCCGCATTCATTCAAACAGAAAACTATTTACAAAATTTTTATCCAAAATTTTCAGACAAAGAACAAATTTGGATTGATGCTTCTATTATTCCAACTCCTCAATTACTCCAGCAAATACAAACATTACAGCCTAATGAAGGAATAGCTGATGAACTTGGCTTGATAGCAGGAAAAGCACTAATAGTTAATGGAATACTTGATTTTAAAAACTATAATAATTACTTTAAAAAAGTTCATGTTTCAAATAATATAGAACGATTGAAAAATCCGCAACAAATTTTTCAGCAGAATTACTCATTTATAAAAGATGACTTTGCAATCGTTACAAAGAATAAAATCTCTCAAACAATCGATACAAGCAATCAAGTTATTTGTCCCGAAAATATTTTTATAGAGGCAGGTGCTCATGTGCAACATACAATTTTAAATGCAAGTACAGGACCTATTTATATTGGTAAAAATGCTTTGATAATGGAAGGCAGTATTATCAGAGGTCCTTTTGCAATGTGTGAAAATGCCGTTGTAAAAATGGGTGCAAAAATTTATGGGGCAACTACTTTAGGAAAAAATGTTGTAGCCGGTGGAGAAATAAAAAATGCTATTATAAGTGATAATAGTAATAAAGCACATGATGGCTATTTGGGTGATAGTATAGTTGGCGAATGGTGTAATATTGGTGCAGGAACAAGTAATAGCAATATTAAAAATACCGCAGGCCCTGTAAACCTTTGGAATAAAGCCTCACGGTGTTTTGAAGATGTAGGAATGAAATGTGGCGTGATGATGGGAGATTATACAAGAGTGGCAATTAATTCATCCATCAATACAGGCAGTTTTTTTGGAGTTTGCTGCAATGTTTTTGGGGAAGGCTTATTACCAAAAATGATACAAAGTTTTTCATGGGGTAAAGAAAAATATACATTTGAAAAAGCCATTCAACACATTGATAATTGGAAGAAATTAAAAGGTTCTTTTTTAACAGAAGAGGAAAAAATAATATTGAAGTTTATCTTTGATAAATCATTAAAAAACTAACCTAACAATCTTAAAAAATTAAAATCACACATCATGCGCCAACAAATAGCAGCTGCAAATTGGAAAATGAATTGTACCTTACAACAAGCAGAAGAATTATTAAATAAGTTAGCTACAGTTAGTGATTTTAATTCAGTAAATAGAATTGTAATTGTTGCTGTTCCGGCTCCGTATTTATTATTGGCAAAACAAAAATTGGCTCATCAAACAAATATGTTTGTTGCTGCACAAAATTGTTTCACTAAAAAAAGCGGTGCATATACCGGAGAAATTAGTGCTGAAATGTTACAATCAATGGACATCAATTATGTATTGATAGGACATAGTGAACGCAGAGAATATTTTAATGAAAACAACACAATGCTTGCTGAGAAAGTAAATCTTGCATTGGAATACGAGGTTACACCAATTTTTTGTTGCGGAGAATCATTGTCAATCAGAGAAGCAGGAAATCAAAATGAATTTGTTGCACAGCAACTCAAAGATTCTCTTTTTCAATTATCTGCAGCACAAATTGTAAAAGTAGTAATCGCATACGAACCAATCTGGGCAATAGGTACAGGCAAAACCGCAAGCAGTGCACAGGCACAGGAAATGCACCAACATATTCGCAAAGCACTGGAAATCCAATACGGTTCAAATATTGCTGATGCTGTTTCTGTTTTATATGGTGGTAGTGTCAAGGGAAATAATGCAGTAGAAATATTTTCTCAACCCGATGTTGATGGCGGTTTAGTAGGTGGTGCTTCTTTGGTTGCTGAAGAATTTGTTGCAATTATGAATGCTTTGAAATAGAAAGAAAAATTTCATAAATACACTGATATCGTTTTCGTAAATAATCTTACAAAACGAGATTTTCTATAAAAAAACTTATGGCTTAATCAATACTTCAATTATCTTCAAGCCCGTTAAATAATTATACAAAACTGCTTTCGCCATGAATAAAAAAATTGGAAAATATCGTTGGTCTTTGTTCACTTTTATCTATTGCAACTACTGTCAATTATCTTGACAACCAGGTATTGAGTTTATTAGCACCAGATTTATCTAAATAATTTTATTAGACAAACAGTGATTGTGCAAAAATTACTTCAGTATTCCGAAGGATTAGGTGGGGTTATCATATCAAAATCAGGAGGAGCATTATTTGATCATTATAAAGCATTAGGACATGTACAAACCGGGTATACCATCATGTTTTCAATTTGTGCTGTAGCTTATTTAATTGCTTGGACAATCATGAAATCATTGGTTCCAAAGTATAAGATAATTGATGATTTGTAAAAACTAATTTAATAAAAATAATCAAAAGAGGAAGCAGATACATTAATTGTCATCTCTTCCTCTTTTCCTTTTTCTGGGATTGTATATTTTATTCGCTTTTTGTACGAGTTGTAAAAATTCCTGTTGTGCATAATCATTTTTCTTAGCCGAACTTAAAGCCAATTTATAAGTATCTGTAAA
>CANGTN010000011.1 GCA_947456805.1 Chitinophagaceae bacterium
ATCAGTTTTAGTAAGGCCAACAATGTCTCCATTTAAGATTTCACCATCTTCAATTTTTACGAATGTGTTTTCATACACATGATCGTATTTTTCTTTTTCTTCTTTGCTGTAATGTGCAACGTTACGTTTGTCAACACTCCAGTCAAAATCGTCGTGAGCAGTTACAACCAGTTCTTCATTTACAGGCGCTGTAGCAGCTACCTCAACAGGATTGTTTGTTGTCGCAGCAGCATCTGTTACTTCTTCAGCACCAGTTGCTTCCTGAGCATCTGCGTTTAATTGTTTGATAAAAAAGTTCATAATAAAACCCGATGTTTTTTTGAATCGGGGTGCGAAAATAGGAAATTATTGTAAGCTATGCGTATTTATACATAAAATTAGATTTGATTAAGAAACATAATAACTTCACAAAAACAAAAAACCATGAGAAACAAATTATTTTTTCTTTTTATTCTGATTGCTTCTTCTTGTAGTAAAAATGCTTCACACCATTCAATTGCTGTACCCGATTTAATTCAGGCAGAAAAAACTAGAGCTAATATTTCGGGCAGAATTTTATTGTATGACGGAGAAAATATTGCTGCTACTGATAATAGTGGGATTACTGTTTCGATTGATAACAGTACAGTAACCACTCAAACCGGAGCTGATGGAAAATGGACTTTAGATTCTATTCCAAAAGGAACATATGACATCAGTTATTCCAAACCAGGCTATGGTACTGGCAAAATCATGGGAATTTTTCATGCAGCTACCAACCATGCTACTACTTTGATAGCAAGATCAGAATCGATGAATATTGTTTCTTCATTAGATATTAGTAATATCAAAACTGCATCATTTAGTTCAGCAACTTGGTTGGTGAATGCAATAAATCTTGGTTTGATACGAAACGGTTTATTTATCGAACCAATTTTTAACAACCCAACTTCAAAGAACAAGCCTGTCCGATTATTTTTTTCTGACAAAAATGTTGTAAGTTTCAGCAATTATTTAGTTACTGAAAAAATATTTACTTCAGGTAAAGATGAAGTGAAAGAAACCTTGACATTTGATTTGAAATGGTTTGAAAGCAAAGGTTTTAAATTAGGACAACCTGTTTACATTAAGGCTTATGGTGATGGATATAAAGATGACACTTATGAAAATGCTAATAATGGTTTACCAGTATATCCAAGCTTGGCAAGTAGCGGAAGTCCTACAATAAGTGTAGTAATCCCTGAAAAATAATTTTTTATTGATACCTTCTTGTTGATGTATTTCTTAAAAATAGTATTTGCAAATACTTAAAATGTATAACTATAAAAGACAAGATTCAAGATAAAGGTCACAAGGAAAATATGAATAAGTAGCTTTTTTCACATTTTTATAACCCTGTTTAATTCTAATTAAGCAGGTTTTTTTTTTGTAGTGGGTTCAATCAATTATTTTTACTAAGTAATTTTTTTTTTGAAAAAAACATTAAAAATATTTCGTTACATCTTTTTAGTAATAATTGCACTTGTGCTATTATTGTGGATAGCTGTACAATTAACTCCCGTACAAAACTGGCTAGTTGAAAAAGCTACAAAAAAACTATCCAAAGAACTTCAGACTGAAGTAAGCATTAAACATGTAAGTTTTTCTTTTTTTAACAAAGCAAATCTTGAGGGGATTTATATTCAAGATAAAAAAAAGGATACCTTATTGTATGCAGGTAAATTAAAAGTGAGTATCACTGATTGGTTTTTTTTGAAGGACAAAGCAGAACTAAAATACATCGGGCTGGAAGACGCCACTATAAAATTGAATAGAAAAGATTCGACTTGGAATTATCAATTTATTGCTGATTACTTTTCTTCACCTAAGAAAAAAGAAAAGAAAGGTGGTTTATCTCTCAGCTTAAAAAAAATTGATTTAAAAAATATTCGCTTCATACAAAAAGATTTGTGGAGTGGTGAAAATTTTACTTGCAACTTATCAAGTTTAAGTTTGGATGCAGACAATATCAATTTTGATACCAACACAATCAGTTTGAACAGCCTTGATATAGATCGTCCGTATGTAAGCATTAAAAGCTATGATGGATTGAAACCAACAGCACTTACACCTAAAAATCTGATTGATACCGGACTCCAATTAAACCCATCAAGAATGAGACTTTTGGTAAAAAATCTTACTATAACAAATGGTAGTTTTATTGATGATGCAGACAACGATAAGCCAACTTCATATTTTGACGGAGCACATTTGAATATTACAAAAATCAATGCGAATTGCAGAAACATTGATTTGAGAAACGATACAATTACGGCCAATATTAATATTGCCTGTAAAGACCGCAGTGGAATTGAAATAAAATCTTTAACTGCTAATTTTAAAGTGACACCGCAAATTATGGAATTCGCAAAACTTGATTTGCAAACCAACAAAAGCAGACTAGGAAATTATTATGCAATGAAGTATAAACACTTCAACGATGACTTTGGAGATTATGAAACCAAAGTAATTATGAAAGCGAATTTTAAACCAAGCACTATTCACACAGATGATATAGCATACTTTGCTCCCGAATTAAAAACATGGGCTTTGAAAGCTATTATAGCAGGTAGTTTTGATGGAACTGTTTCAAATTTTACCACTAAAAATTTATTTTTAAAAACCAAATCATCTTCTATTTATGGTAACCTTAGCATGAAAGGCTTACCGGATATTGATAAAACATTTATCAATTTTACGAACGGGAATATCATTACCAACTATCAAGATTTATGCACTATTGTACCTGATTTGAAAGAAATGCAAAATCCCAATTTAGCTGCCCTTGGAAGTATTAATTACAAAGGATATTTTAATGGTTACTATAACAACTTTTCTACCAAAGGCATTTTCAATACAGCATTGGGAAATGTTTCGGCAGACTTAAAACTTACTTTTCCCGAAAAGAAAGAATCAACCTATGATGGAATTATTGGCTCTTCGCAATTTAACTTAGGTCGTTTAATCAATACATCAACTATTGGAAACATTGACTTTAATGGAAAGATTAACGGATATAGTTTTAGTCCTGAAAAATTAAAAACTGGCTTTGAAGGAAAATTTAACCAATTTCAATTTAATGATTATAACTACACTAACATTACCACTTCGGGCACTTTTGAAAATAAAACATTTACAGGCAACCTGAAAATTAATGATCCTAATGTTGATTTAACAAGCGGTATGCAAATTGATTTTTCCGGCAATCAACCCAGATATAACTTATTTGGAGATTTGGTAAATTTCAATTTTAAAAATACCAATTTCACAAAAGAAAATTTAGTATTAACAGGAACTTTAGATGTAAATTTTACAGGCAAAAATATAGATAACTTTTTAGGGGAAGCCAAGCTGTTGAATGCAATTGTAAAAAGCAATAATGACGAAATAAAATTCGACTCACTTAATTTAGTTTCATCTTTCATAAATAACATTAAAAATTTAAAAGTATCTGGCAGTGATTTTATGGCAATCATTGCCGGTGAATTTAATATTCTGGACTTACCAAATAGCCTTCAATCTTTTTTGCACAAGTATTATCCCAGCTATATTGCAGCGCCTGCATCTATCCCCAAAAACCAAGAATTTACATTTAATTTAATCACCAACTATATTGATCCCTATTTAAAATTATTTGATAAAAAAATATCCGGACTAAATGACGTAAATATTGAGGGGTCAATCAATACAAAACAAAATCAGTTTCAAGTTTTGCTTCAAGTTCCTTACTTTAAATATGACACTTATTCTTTTACAGGAATTGATTTGAAGGGTAAGGGAAATTTAGATTCACTGGCATTGACTGGCTCTGTTACCAGCACTCAATTAAATGATAGTTTTTATTTACCAACTTCAAAACTAAGTATTAAATCTTCTAATGACCACTCCATTGTAAGCATCAATACAAAAGCAAATAATACATTAAATGACGCATCAATATTAGCAGATGTATATACTTTGAGCGACGGCATCAGATTACAGTTCAGACCATCTTCATTTGTGATTAATGAGAAAAAATGGAATATAGATACAGATGGTGAACTTGTACTTAGAAAGAGTTATGTAAGTGCTAAAAAACTCAAGTTAATTCAAGGATTCCAGGAAATTAATATTGCCACAGAAAATGAAGAAGATAATAATTCAAGTAACTTAATTGTGCAGTTAAATAATGTTGTGTTGGGTGATTTTACTTCGATGTTTTTAAAAGATCCTAAATTAGAAGGTGTTACTTCCGGAGAAATTAAACTGAAAGATTTTTTTGGAAATTTTGAAGCTGCATCAGATTTGAAGATTGAACAATTCAGAATGGATAACGACTCGATTGGGCGATTAGATTTAAAAGCTGGTTTTACAAAAAAAACTGGGATTGTATCTTGGAATATTAATTCGAATAACAAGAGTTATAAGTTCACAAATACCGGTACCTACAATACGAAAGATTGGGCTAAAGATTCTGCATTGAATACAAACTTTGCTTTGGAAAACACCAAACTAACTGTTGTAGAAAAATATTTAAGCAGTATTTTTTCAAAATTAGATGGCTATGCTTCAGGAGTATTAAAGATGAGTGGTAATATTGATAATCTAAATTTTTTAGGCGACGTAAAAATTAAAGATGCGGGAATGCTGGTAAACTATACGCAAGTATATTATTACATAGATTCTGCTACTATTAAATTTGAAGAAGATGGCATCAATTGCGGCATAATAAAAATTAAAGATAAATACAACAACAAGGGTATTGTAAAAGGGAAATTATACGAAAGAGGATTCAAGAATATGGTTTTTGATTTCGATTTGTCTACCCCAAAATTATTGTTGATAGATACTAAAGCCAAAGACAATGATCAGTTTTATGGAAAGGCAATTGGCAAGGCAAATCTTAGTTTCAAAGGGCCCGAAAACAATTCTAAATTGGTAATTGTTGGTGAAGCCAATGACACGTCACATATCTATTTACCAATCACTAGCACCAAAGAAAGTGGTGAGGCAGATTTTATCGTATTTAAAGAGTTTGGTGAAGAAATTGTACAACAAAAATCTGAGAACAAATTTAATCTATCTGTTGATTTAGATTTAACAGCAAATAACAAAGTTGATATTGATGTAATCTTGGATGAAGCAGAAGGTGACGTAATTAAAGCATCTGGTAATGGTCGATTAAGAATCAAAGTAGGAACAAATGAAAAACTAGATATTAGGGGCAGATATAATATTGAAAATGGTTTATACGACTTCAACTTTCAATCAATTATTAAACGACCATTTTTATTATTACCACAATCCGGTAATTATATAGAATGGAGTGGCGATCCATTTAAAGCAGACTTACATGTTGATGCACAATATGAAGCTGAAAATATTAGCCTTGCTGATTTGCTGAATAATGCAAATTTTGGATCAAATGATAACTCCTTAAAAGCACAAAGAGGTCCGGTTTATATTATTGCACAATTAAGAGATAAACTAATCCAGCCAACCATTAAATTCAAAATTGATTTTCCACAAAACAGCCCTGCAAAAACAGACCCAAGTTTCAGACAATTTTTAGCCCGCATAGAAAAGGATGACAATGAAATGCTAACACAGGCAACGTCATTAATTGTATTCAAAACATTTACTCCGTATGGTCAGGGTTTGATTGGTGGTGGCACCGCAAGTTCAATTAATTACAGTTCGTTGGGTATAAATACTATTTCACAAAAAATAACAACAGAGATCAATAAACAGGTATCAAATGTTTTATTCAAATTGTTCAAAGACAAAAATTTGAAATTTGATTTGGGTTCATCAGTATATAGCAGCTCTAATTTATTCAATACCAACTTAAGTGCAACCAACAATAACAAACTTGACAGAACAAGGGTTAACTTTAAAATTGGTAGGAGTTTTCTCAACAATAAATTATTGGTAACATTTGGTGGCGATCTTGATTTCAATGTTGGAAATACAGCAGCACAAAGCGGCAATTTACAATGGTTACCTGATTTGAATATTGAATATATTATTTCTCAAAGCAACAATTCTAAATTACTTGGTATCGCTTTCAGCAAAAATAGTTTGGATATCAGCGGCTTTACTTTAGGCAGCAGAAATAGGAAAGGAGTAAGTATTTCATACAGAACTGAATCAAATACATTTCCCATATTTGGTAAAAAAGATGAAGGTAAATAACAAAACTGATTACAACCCTAACCTAAACTTTTTCTTCTACATTGTTTAAAATTTATTTTACCCAATAGTAATAGACAATTGAATTAATACATAGAATTTTTAACAAAAATAAAAAGGGGCAAAAAGTATTTTACTCGTTGCCCCTTTCATTTATTTATAAAATTCATTCAGATAAATGAATTTTTATTCTTCTTCATCAAAGCTCATCGCCTCGCGTGTAGCAGATAAAACTTCATATTCTTCTTTACTACCTACAATTAAGTTTTCAAAGTCACGCTGACCAGTACCTGCAGGAATTAAATGACCTGTAATTACATTCTCTTTTAATCCAATCATATAATCTGCTTTACCATTAATTGCAGCTGTACTCAATACTTTTGTAGTCTCTTGGAATGATGCAGCACTTATCCAGCTTTGAACACCCAAAGAAGCTTTTGTAATACCTAATAATACAGGTGTTGCAGTAGCAGGTTTAGCATCACGAACTTCTACTAGTTTTTTATCGGCACGACGTAAAATAGAGTTTTCTTCTCTTAATTCACGAAGTGTAATAATTTGACCAGCTCTCATTTTTGTACTTTCACCAGGTTCTGTAACAACTTTCTTATCAAATATTCTGTCATTCTCATCAATGAAGTCAAACCTGTCTTCCAAATCTTCTTCTAAGAATTTAGTATCCCCGGCATCTACAATTTCTACCTTCTTCATCATTTGACGAACAATTACTTCAACGTGCTTATCATTGATACGCACACCTTGTAAACGGTAAACTTCTTGTATTTCATTTACAACATATTCCTGAACAGCAAATGGACCTTTAATATTTAAAATATCATAAGGAGCAATTTGACCATCGGATAATGGAGCACCTGCTTTTACGAAATCTCCATCCTGAACCAAAATTTGACGAGACAATGGGACTAAGTATTTTTTAGTCATACCATCTTTTGCTTCAACAACAATCTCTCTGTTACCACGCTTTACATTTCCAAAAGTAACCACACCATCAATTTCACAAACAACGGCAGGATTACCAGGATTTCTAGCTTCAAATAATTCAGTAACACGAGGAAGACCACCCGTAATATCTCTTAACTTACCTAATACACGAGGAATTTTAACTAAAACCTGACCAGCCTTTACTTCTTCTCCTTCTTCTACAGCAATATGACTACCTACAGGTAAGTTATAATGCTTATTATCCTTGCCTTCAACAATGATAGTAGCCAACTTGGTTTTATCTTTTGTTTCGATTACCACTTTTTCACGGTGACCTGTTTGATCATCACTTTCTTCACGGTAAGTAATACCATCTAAGATACTTTCAAATTTAATTGTACCTTGTTGTTCGGCAACAATTACATTATTAAATGGATCCCAAGTACAAATAGCATCTCCTTTTTTAACTTGCTGACCATCCTTAACAGTCAATGTGCTACCATAAGGAACGTTATTGGTAATTAATAATCTATCGTTTTTCACATCCATGATTCTAACCTCACCTGTTCTACCAATAACAACATTTACTTTTTTACCTTCATTATTCAATGTGCTTACTGTACGCAATCCATCAAATTGAATTGTACCATCAAATCTTGCATTCAATGAAGATTCAATGTTTGCACTTCCTGCCACACCACCTACGTGGAATGTACGAAGTGTAAGCTGTGTACCTGGCTCACCAATACTTTGAGCAGCAATAATACCAACAGCATCTCCACGTTGTGCAATGTAACCTGTAGCTAAGTTCTTACCATAACATTTCACACACACGCCACGTTTTGCTTCGCATGTAAGTACGCTTCTAATTTCAACAGTTTCAATACCACAATCTTCAATATACTTAGCAATATCACTGCTGATTTCTTCGCCTGCACTTATAATTAATTCATCGTTTAATGGATTAATTACATCATGCAATGAAGTTCTACCTTCAATTCTATCTGCCAAACCTTCAATTACATCTTCATTATCTTTTAATGCGCTTGTAGCAATACCACGTAATGTGCCACAATCATCATCAGCAATTACAACATCTTGAGCAACATCTACCAATCTACGAGTCAAATAACCTGCATCCGCAGTTTTCAAAGCTGTATCAGCAAGACCTTTTCTAGCTCCGTGTGTACTGATAAAATAATCCAATACGTTCAATCCACCTTTAAAGTTTGATAAGATTGGATTTTCAATTACTTCACTTCCGGTGCTACCGCTCTTTCTTGGTTTTGCCATCAATCCCCTGATACCTACTAACTGCTTAACCTGTGTTTTGCTACCTCTTGCACCACTATCCAACATCATGAAAACAGAGTTGAATCCTTGCTTGTCTGTAGCCATTTCACGAATCAGCGTTTCAGTAATTTTCATATCCACTCTGCCCCATATATCAATTACCTGATTGTAACGTTCGTTGTTGGTAATTAAACCCATGTTGTAGTTGTCCCAAACTTCTTCTACTTCAACTTTAGCGCTATCCAATAATTCATTTCTTTGATCCGGAACAATTAAGTCATTAACGCTGAATGATAACCCACCTTTGAACGCCATACGGAATCCAAGTGTTTTAATCTCATCCAAGAATTTTGCTGTTTTAGGTATATTGGTAATTTTAATGATGTCACCAATAATTTCTCTTAAACTTTTCTTGGTTAATAAAGCATTTACATATCCAACTTCTTCAGGCACAAATTGATTGAATAATACTCTACCAACTGTAGTATCAATTAATCTTTTTACTAAAACCCCACCTTCACGAACATTGGTACGCAATTTTATGCCGGCATGTAAATCGACAGCACCTTCATTGTGAGCAATCACAACTTCATCCATACTGTAGAAAGCTTTTCCTTCTCCTTTTACAATTTCTGTTGGAGTTGATTTCCTACCTTTTGTAATGTAGTACAAGCCTAACACCATGTCCTGAGAAGGAAGTGTGATTGGAGTACCATTTTGTGGATTCAAGATATTGTGAGAACTCAACATTAGCAATTGAGCTTCTAATACTGCAGCATTACTTAAAGGTACATGAACCGCCATTTGGTCACCATCGAAATCCGCATTAAAAGATGCTGTAACCAACGGATGTAATTGTATTGCCTTACCTTCTACCAACTTTGGTTGGAAAGACTGAATAGACAAACGGTGCAATGTTGGGGCACGGTTCAATAATATCGGGTGCCCTTTTAAAATATTTTCTAAGATATCCCAAATAACAGCTTCTTTTTTATCAACCAATTTCTTAGCAGATTTTACTGTTTTTACAATACCTCTTTCAATTAATTTCCTAATGATAAATGGCTTGAATAATTCTGCTGCCATATCTTTTGGTAATCCGCACTCATGCATTTTCAACTCTGGTCCTACCACAATTACAGAACGACCCGAATAGTCAACACGCTTACCCAATAAGTTCTGACGGAAACGACCTTGTTTGCCTTTAAGTACATCGCTCAATGATTTTAAAGGACGACCACCTTCTGCTTTTACAGCATTAGATTTACGGCTGTTATCAAACAAACTGTCAATTGCTTCCTGTAACATCCTTTTCTCGTTTCTTAAGATTACTTCTGGGGCTTTGATTTCCATCAATCTTTTCAAACGATTATTTCTGATGATCACACGTCTGTATAAATCATTCAAATCAGAACTTGCAAAACGACCTCCATCCAAAGGAACCAATGGTCTTAACTCCGGTGGAATTACTGGAATATATTGCATTACCATCCATTCAGGACGATTGGTAATGCGTTCACTACTATCTCTGAATGCTTCAACAACACTCAAACGTTTTAAAGCATCAGCTTTACGTTGTTGAGATGTTTCATTTGCAGCAGCATTTCTTAGTTGATAGCTCAATTCATCCAAATCCAATCTTTCTAATAAATCATGTACTGCTTCAGCACCCATTTTAGCAATGAACTTTTGTGGATCTTCGTCAGGCAAATACTGATTTTCTTTGGGCAAACCATCAATAATATCTAAATATTCCTCTTCAGTTAATAAATCTCCGGTTCCTAAATTTTCTTTTATGCCACCCTGAATTACTACATATCTTTCGTAGTAAACAATAGATTCTAATTTTTTTGAACTTACACCTAATAAATAACCAATTTTGTTAGGCAAACTTTTGAAGTACCAGATGTGAACAACAGGCACTACTAATTTAATGTGACCCATTCTTTCACGACGAACTTTTTTCTCAGTTACTTCAACACCACATCTGTCACACACAATACCCTTGTAACGAATACGTTTGTACTTTCCACAAGCACACTCATAATCTTTTACAGGTCCAAAAATTCTTTCGCAAAACAAACCATCTCTTTCCGGCTTATACGTACGGTAGTTAATGGTTTCAGGTTTTAATACTTCGCCAAAACTTCTTTCCAAAATGCTGTCGGGAGAAGCAAGGCTGATGGTGATTTGTGAAAATGCACTCCTAGGTTTGTTGTATTCTCTTTTGATTGCCATAATGCTAAAAAAGATTTTTGATTTTGAACATTTGTCTTCTTCAATTATTTATTCATTTGGCTTCCATAGCATAGGTTACTTGTACGTTCTTAATTACCTGTGTAAAAAAGACAAGCTGCCGTCTAGCTCAAAACATAAATAAAAGGGATACAATTCTTCAAAATTGTTAAGGCGGCAAAGGTACGGATTGAAGTTGAATTGAAAAAATACAATATTGATGTATTTTCTATAGTATGTCATTACTTTCCAATAAGATTTGAAAACAATCTACAATAACATTGCTTTTTGAAGAGTCAAACGTTTGAATTTTTGCTCCAAACAAGGCATGTGCTTAGTGTATCAAATAGAAAATTTCTATTGAAAGCCCCCTACAGCTATAGAATTAATAAGATAAATCCTGTTTGCAAACAACTATTATTTAGGATTATGAATTCAAATGAATTATAGCTACACTTTAAATAGATAAAAAACGTAATCCGAATATGAAACAAGAATTAATTAGAAACCACCCTATTTTAAATAGATTGGAGTATAGAAAATAAGTATAAATAATAAGTAGGGTATTCAGATATGGGTCATCATTTTTACCATAAAATAATAATTTTCTACTTCTTTCTAAAGAATATTCTTACCGGAACACCCTTAAAATTAAAATTAGTTCTTAATTGGTTTTCTAAATAATTTTTGTAGGGCATTTTTATATCATCCGGAAAATTGGTAAAAAATGCAAAGCTTGGCACATGCGTTGGTAATTGTGTTACAAACTTAATCTTTACAATATGGCCACGTACCACCGGAGCCCTGTAATGTTCAATTGCCTTCAACATTACTTCATTTAATTTTGAAGTAGCAATACGGCGTGATTTGCTCTCATACACTTCAAGTCCAACTTCAATTGCTTTAAAGATTCTTGTTTTTTCAATCACTGAAATAAAAATAATCGGTACATCTGTAAACGGTGCAATTTTTTCTTTCAATCGCTTTTCATAATCTCTTGCAGTGTTTGTTTCTTTAGTTACCAAATCCCACTTGTTTACCAAGATCACAATACCTTTTCCTTTTCTTGCAGCTAAACCAAATATGGTAACATCCTGCGCAGTAATCCCTTTATCAGCATCAATCACCAGCAAACAAACATCTGCTTCATCCATGGCTTTTATAGCACGTATGATGGAATAAAATTCTAAATCATCTTTGTCTTTACTTTTCTTTCTGATTCCGGCTGTATCAATCAATACAAACTCTTTGTTGTACAAATTATAGTGCGTATGAATCGTATCTCTTGTAGTTCCTGCAATTTCACTTACAATTGTTCTTTCTTGACCAATCAATGCATTCAACAAAGAAGATTTACCTACATTAGGTTGTCCAATAATTGCAAACTTTGGAATTTCATTTGCAGTCGTATCTTCATCAGTTTTATCCATGGGAATCGGGGCAGTAACAGCATCCAATAATTCGCCCGTTCCTGTACCGCTAATACTGCTGATGGTATAAATTGTATCAATACCCAAACTATAAAATTCACTTGCTTCCAATTCACGTTGACCATTATCAACCTTGTTCACAGTAAGGTAAACAGGCTTCTTGCTTCGGCGCAATAAAGCAGCCATACTGCTGTCCAAATCTGTAATTCCGGTTGCAACATCCACCATAAAAACAATTGCATCCGCTTCGTCAATTGCAATTTTTACTTGCTTCCTAATTTCAGTTTCAAAAATATCTGCACTATCAGGCACAAATCCACCTGTATCAATCACATTAAAGGTTTTGCCACACCATTCGCTAATGCCATATTGCCTGTCTCTTGTAACGCCACTCACGTCATCTACAATGGCTTTACGCTGCTCCAACAAACGATTAAAGAAGGTACTCTTTCCCACATTTGGTCTCCCCACAATTGCTATTGTATAACTCATAACCAATTCACCCCTAAGGGTACGATTTTAATTAAAAAATGATGTACTAAGCTGTAGATATGCTATCAGGCACCTGTTGCGTCGCACACTTGTACTGTATATTTTCAATCAACAAAAAAAAACTAGAATTTAGTTGTTTTCGCTTTTCAACATCTTCAACAACTTAAACTTATTAGACTTTAAACTCCCTAAACCATTAAACTAAAAACCATATAACTAAATAACTAATACCCAAACTCCTTCAACTGCATTTCATTATCTCTCCATTTAGGTTTTACTTTTATAAACAATTCTAGAAATACTTTCTGCTCAATAAATTTTTCAATATCCTGTCTTGCTAAGATACCAATTTGACGAACCATTTTACCACCTTCGCCAATCATGATTGCTTTTTGGGTTTCTCGTTGTACAATAATATCTGCCTGAATTTTAACCAATGTTTCTTTTTCTTTAAACTCATTAATCAATACAGCAACATGGTACGGAATTTCATCTTCAAACAATTGATACACTTTCTCGCGTATAATTTCACTCACAAAAAACTTTGTAGGCAAATCACTCAAATCATCTTCATTGTAAAAAGGAACGCCTTCAGGCAAGAATTCAATAATTGCACTTGTGAGTTTCGCAATATGATGTTGTTGTAAAGCAGAAACTTTGATGATTTTTTTTAAATACGGTCTCGATTCAAAAAAAGCAACAGCATCGGCAATTCTGCCATTTATAGCTAAGTCAATTTTATTTAAAATCAACAAACAAGGAACTTTTAAATTTAGTTGCTTAAAAATAGCATCGTTCTCTTCAAAATTATCATTCACATCTACAATCAATAAAGCTACATCTGCATCTTCTAAGGCGCCCTTTACGGCGGCCATCATTTTTTCATGCAGCTTGTATTTTGTTTCAATGATTCCCGGAGTATCAGAAAAAATAATTTGATATTCACCTGCTTTTGTAAGAAAGCCTTTAATTCTGTGCCTTGTCGTTTGCACTTTAGAAGATACAATAGCCATCTTCTCTCCCATTAAGGCATTGAGCAATGTACTTTTACCTGCATTGGGCTTTCCAAATATATTTACAAACCCTGATTTCATGTTACAAAAATATTAACCTATAAAACACCAAAAGCATACAGAACAATAGTATTATTTTAACTACCGGTCTCTATGCCTTTGAGTTAAAAAACAAAAGCCTCAAAAGAGGCTTTATATTGTTTTAGTTGCGAGGATAGGGTTCGAACCTATGACCTTCGGGTTATGAGCCCGACGAGCTACCGCTGCTCTACCTCGCGGTTTATTGGACGGCAAATATAGCTTTGTAATTGGTACTACCAAAATTTATATTCAAATGAGTTGTTTTTTTAAAAAGCTCTATTGCCTAATAAGCAACTTAAAAAGACTATTGTCGAAAAAAATATTTTTATTACTGCTCAACAACTAATCTCAATATCTTTGCGTCGATAATTTCCTCGGGGTGCTGTAAAGTTGTTTTGATGCATCAAACAACCCTATCGGCTGAGATCAAACCCGTAGAACCTGAACAGGGTAATTCCTGCGAAGGGAAGGTGACTTCTTTCTTTGTATATAGTCCTCTTTCTCTAGCGTTTTTCCTGTTCCCATTTTTTAATAACTTAAAAAACAAACAATGAAAAAATTGTTGGGAACACTGGCATTGGCATGTTTTACTTTCATCGCATTCAGCCAAAAAATTTTAGTTTCCGGTATTGTGTTAGACAACATTACCAATCAACCTTTAAGTGGCGCAACAGTCACTATCAACAACCAATCCATAATAACTGATGACGATGGAGTTTTTGTTTTTAAAAAAATAACAAAGCAAAATCTCTCAATTGCAGTTTCAAGTATTGGTTATGCTAATTTCAATGAAACAATCACTTCTGCAGCTACAGAAAAAAGCATCACCATCAAAATGAAAAGTATTGCTTTGAACTTGCAAGCATTGGAAGTAAAATCAATAAGAGCTAGCAACAAAGCACCTTTTACAAAAACCAACTTATCTAAAGAAGAGATTGCCAAAGTAAACCTTGGACAAGATTTACCATTTATTTTAAATCAAACACCATCGGTGGTAGTGAATGCAGATGCGGGTAATGGTGTAGGTTACACGGGTATACGCATAAGAGGAACAGATGCAACAAGAATCAATGTAACACTTAACGGTATTCCATTCAATGACGCCGAAAGTCAGGGAACATTTTTTGTTAATTTACCCGACTTTTCATCATCAGTAAATTCAATACAAGTACAAAGAGGTGTTGGTACTTCATCAAACGGAACAGGTGCTTTTGGAGCAACGATAAATCTTTCTACAAATGAATTAAATGAAAAAGCATACAGCGAACTCAACAATAGTTTTGGTTCATTCAACACCTGGAAAAATACAGTGAAAGTAGGTTCTGGCTTAATTGACGGACATTTTACAGTAGATGCAAGATTGAGTCAGATTACAAGTGACGGATACATTGACAGAGCCAAAAGCAATCTACAATCTTTTGCAATTTCAACAGCTTATTTAGATGCAACATCTTCATTAAGATTCAATGTTTTTCATGGAAAAGAAAAAACCTATCAGGCATGGAATGGCGTTCCAGATTATTTATTAGAATCGCAAAGAACATTCAATTCTTCTGGTTCAGAAAAAGCAGGTACACCATACGACAATGAAACGGATAATTATAAACAAACACATTATCAATTATTTTACAACAAACAATTAAAAAACAAATGGAATTTCAGCACCGCTGCATTCTTAACAAGAGGTTTGGGTTACTATGAAAATTACAGAGCCGATAGAAATCTATCTGATTATGGATTACCCAACATATTTTCATCAACTAAATCAGACTTAATAATTCAACAATGGTTAGATAATTATTTTTATGGCCAATTATTTTCATTCCAGAAAAAAACAACTAAAAATACCATAACTATTGGTGGTGGATGGAGTAACTATGAAGGCTTACATTACGGAAAAATAATTTGGGCAAAAGTTGGAATTAATAATGAGTTTAAATTCTACAACAATTACGCTCAAAAAAGTGATGCTAATATTTATGTAAAATGGGAACACCAAATCAATAGCAATCTTCAATTATTTGCAGATGTTCAATACAGAAATGTAGCGCATAAAATGAATGGTTTTAAATACAATCCAACATTATTGATTGATAGAAAGTTTGATTTTGTAAATCCTAAATTCGGACTTACATACAACAAAAAAGGTTGGCAATCTTACTTCAGTTATGCATTGGCTAATAAAGAACCCAACAGAGATGATTTTGAAGCAGGACAAACATTACAACCTAAAGCAGAAATGCTGCATGATTTTGAATTAGGTACTGAAAAGAAAACAAACAACTATCATTTTGCTGCAACAATTTATTACATGTTGTATAAAGATCAATTAGTTCTTACTGGCAAAATAAATGATGTGGGATCTTATACCAGAACCAATGTACCTAGCAGTTATCGCTTGGGATTAGAGCTACAAGGTGGCTATGTAATTAACAATTGGTTAAATGCAAATGCAAACCTTACACTCAGCAACAGTAAAATAAAATCATTTACAGAGTTTGTAGATGATTATGACAATGGCGGACAAGTTGCCATACCTCATAATAATACAGACATAACTTTGTCACCAAACGTTATTGCCGGCGGAACAATAAATATTATTCCAACAAAAAATCTTGAATTGAGTTTGTTAAGCAAATATGTAAGCAAGCAATATTTAGACAACGCACAGGATAATAGAAGAATGCTGGAAAGCTTTTACACACAGGATTTCAGAGCATCTTATACCATTAAGAACAAGTTATTTAAAGAATGGTATATAATAGCACAGGCTAACAATATTTTTGATAAAAAGTATGAACCAAGTGGTTATACTTTCAGCTATATATCTGGAGGAACATTTACAACTGAAAACTTTTTTTACCCAATGGCAGGGACAAATTTTATGCTTGCTGTAAATATTAAAATGTAACTGTTGATGGCTGACAGACTATAGTCAAATGTCTATGGTCTGTCAGCTGTTAATTATTAGTCTTTCAACTTTTCCTGTACCCATTCCAAAACAATGGAAAGTTGTTCATCACGAGTGATATTGCTATTATCCAAAACAATTGCGTCATCTGCTTTTCTTAGCGGACTTACTTCACGGTTGCTATCAATATAATCACGCATTTCTAAATTTTGTTGCACTTCTTCTAAAGTGATATTTGCATCTTTGGCAAATAATTCCTGATACCTTCTTGCTACACGAACAGCAACATCTGCAGTAATAAAGATTTTTAATTCTGCATTAGGAAATACAGTAGTACCAATATCTCTGCCATCCATTACGATTCCTTTTTTATCACCCATTTGTTGTTGTTGGGTTACAGCAAATTTACGCACTTCTTTAATTGTGCTCACTTCACTTACACTTTCACTTACCAGCATATCACGAATAAATGATTCAACGTTTTCATCATTGAGAAAGATATCACTTGTTCCTTTCAAATCATTGTATTCGAAGTCTAAGGTAATATTTTGCAATGCTTCATGAACAGCAAGTTCATTATTCCAGTCAATATGATTTCTTAAAAAATACAATGTTATTGCACGGTACATAGCACCACTATCAACAAAAATATAATTCAGCTTTTTAGCCAATTGTTTTGCCAATGTGCTTTTACCACATGAAGAAAATCCGTCTATTGCTATGATAATTTTTTTCATGATATTTTGAGAAAGGTTTAAGGTTTAGTTATTTAGTAATTTTTCTCCTTCTTTATAAATGAATTCAAAAATAAAAACTCATTCAGTGCAACCTTTATAACCTTTTGAACTTATTAAACTTCTGAAACTTTCAAAACTTGTTTAACTGATAAACTAAAAACCAAATAACTAGTACTGCTTTAAAAAATCTTTAACTTTCTCCTGAACTCCTTTGCTTAAAGGTACTACAGGTAATCTTAATACATTTTCAATGAGTCCTTGTTCATACAAAAATCCTTTAACACCAGCCGGGTTGTTTTCTACAAATAGCAAATCATAAGCCTCTAGTAATTTGTAATGAATTTTTCTTGCAGCAGCAAAATCACCTGCCAAACACAAACGAATCATTGCAGAAAAATCTTTTGGAAATGTATTTGCAGCCACACTAATGACACCATCCATTCCGCAGGCAATTTGTGGCAATATCAATGCATCGTCACCACTTACTACTAAGAAATTGTCGGGTCTATCTCTCAATATATGCATACACTGATTCATGTCGTCAGTGGCTTCTTTAATACCTGCAATATTGGGCACTTCATGTGCCAAACGAATTGTTGTTGATGCTTCTAAATTTCTGCCCGTACGACCCGGAACATTGTATAATAAAATTGGTTTCGGACTTGCCTCAGCCAATGCTTTATAATGCTGAAATAAACCTTCCTGACTTGGCTTGCTGTAATAAGGCGATGCACTTAACACAGCAGTTGCTTTATCCAAAGGATAGCTTTGTAAATCATTAATTAATTCCGCAGTATTATTACCGCCAATACCAACAATAACAGGCACTCTGCCATTTACTTTTTCGTTGGTGTAATGAATAATATCAAACTTCTCTTGTTTTGAAATAGTTGGTGTTTCACCTGTTGTACCAAGTGTAATTAAGTAATTTACGCCACCATCAATAACATAATCAATTACTTTTCCTAAAGCATCAAAATCTACTTGTGAATTTTGTTTGAAAGGAGTAATCAATGCAACTCCTGTACCAGATAATTGAGAGCGTAAAGACATGTTTTTATTAATTATTTATTTCAAAAACTTCATTGACCAATATTCATATCAAGCTGAAGGGTGCGACGCCACTGCTGTTGATAGTAGTTCTATTGCTCGGTTCAAAAAAAATAAAATCTCACAAGCAATTATTTACTAAGATGCTACTTCATCCCAAAAGCCCATCTTTTCGAACTTTGCAATTCTATTGTTGATTCGATCTTCAGGTTTAATATGCTTAAACTCATTGAGTGCTGCAATAATATGTTGTTTCAAAAGTTCAGCTGCCTGATCGTAATCCCAATGAGCACCACCGATTGGTTCGGGAACAATTTCATCTACCAATCCAAAACCTTTCATATCATTTGCAGTGAGTTTTAATTGTTCTGCTGCAATTTCTTTTTTATCCCAGCTGCGCCACAAAATAGAAGAACAACTTTCCGGAGAAATAACAGTATACCAGGTATTTTCCATCATCAAAGTTTTGTCGCCAACGCCAATACCCAAAGCACCACCACTTGCGCCCTCACCAATGATGACAATGATTACAGGCACTTTCAGCCGAATCATTTCATAAATATTTCTTGCAATTGCTTCGCCTTGTCCACGTTCTTCAGCTTCCAATCCAGGATAAGCTCCCGGAGTATCTACCAAACAAACAACAGGTTTATTAAATTTTTCTGCCAAGCGCATTAGTCGCAATGCCTTTCTGTAGCCTTCCGGGTTTGCCATACCAAAATTTCTAAGCTGTCTTGTTTTGGTATTGATTCCTTTTTGCTGTCCAATAAACATAACTGTTTCGCCATCAAGTTCAGCGAAACCGCCCACCATCGCTTTATCATCTTTTACATTTCTATCGCCATGCAACTCTAAAAAATGAGTAGTCATTTTGCTGATGTATTTCAAAGTGTAAGGCCTGTCGGGATGTCTGCTCAATTGCACTCTTTGCCAAGGTGTAAGATGTACAGTAATTTCTTGTCGCTTGTCAAGTATAGAAGCTTCCAGTTGTTCAATCGTAGAAGTATAATCTATCTTCGGATTTTTTTCTGCTAATTTTTTTGTAGCATCAATTTGCTCGTACAACTCTTTGATAGGTTGTTCAAAATCCAGAAATTGTCTATTCGGGTATTGAGGCATCGTACAAATAGTTTTTGGACGGTAAAAGTAGGGATTGCTGCTTTTATATAAAAGCAATATTTATTCCCAATAAAAAAGTGTATTAAAAATATTTTTTTTGAACCCGGCAAATGAACCATTATGTAACACTTTTTGCGTCGCACACTTCAGCGTTCACAAGGCTTTTCAGCAAGAAAGATTTTCAAAAGATTTGATGAGAGATTTGATGAAACTCCCCTCTCCTTCGGAGAACAATTGGGGTGAAGTATTTTAAATCGCCTGATGATTAAACGGTTGCAACACCATTTCACTTACCACGCCACTCACCGGTTGCTGACACAAAAACCAAATTGCCTTTGCTGCTTCATCGGCAACAATCATTTTATCACGTTGTACACGTAAATCAATCGTATCCCAAAAGGTACTATCCACACCACCTAAAAACAAATTGGTAATTCTGATATCGGTACGTTTTACTTCTTCTCTGATACTTTGCATCATTCCAACCAAACCATATTTGCTTGCCGAATAAGCTGCAGCACCTGCCATTGGTACTTTACCTAAAACTCCCGGAATATTCACAATCAAACCTTTCTTGGCAATTTTCATTGCTGGTAAAAATTGTTTCAGTAATAAAAAAGGCGCGTACAAATTAAATTGTATCGTTTGCATAAATTCTTCTTCTGTCAAAGTATCCATTGGCTTTATAATGCCTATTCCTGCTGCATTTACAAGGACATCTATGGTTTCAAAAACTGCAAAAAAACGATCTTTCAATGAAGCTACTTCATGTATATTGCTAATATCAGCAGCAAATCTTTTATCAGCACTGATATTTAATTCATTGCCTATTGTTTCTAACTTTTCAGCATTTCTTCCAGTGATAAAAACATTTGCTCCACTGCTTAATAATAATCTAGCTGTTTTGCTGCCAATACCACCAGTTGCTCCGGTTAATAAAACATTTTTGCCTTTTAATAATTCCATGTGTTTGTATTTTAGAAGCTTAAACAATATGACTTTGATTTTGTTGAAGAAGTAACTAAAAAACTTTCATTTCTTAAATAAACATCTATACAACATTATATGCAACGTCCTTGGAACAGAGTAAACCTTCCAGTTTATTCAATCAGCAGCTTTGATGGAATAAACAACCACAACATGCACATCATTACGTATGCACAAGCTGTAAGCATGCAACCCAAACAATTTATTTGTGCCATATACAACGGCACTAAGACATTAGATAATGTTGAAGCCAATCCACATTTTGTGTTACAAATTTTAGCCGAAGAACAATATCGATTGGTAGATTTATTGGGGAAGAAATCAGGGAAAAACATCAATAAAATTGAAAGGCTGAACAAAAGAAAAATATTAAAGATGGAAAGGCTTTAACCCTTGATATTTTGAGGGAAAAGAAATTAATCAGGATGTGAATAAATATTGGCAAATAACTTGCAATTACCAAAAAATAACAAAATCCTATTCGTTCAGCTGTTGCAATCAATTAACTTCGCACTACAAATGAATAAACCAATGGAGACTAGAAAAGCAAGCGACAGTTTTACAATTATGAATGAACTGGTATTACCAAATGATACCAACACTTTTGGAAACTTAATGGGTGGCCGTTTAATGTACTGGATGGATATTGCAGCAGGCATTGCAGCAGGCAAACATTGCAATACACCAAGCATGACAGCAAGTGTAGATAATATTAGTTTTAAAAACCCAATTAAATTAGGCAATGTTGTACACATAGAAGCCAAGGTTTGCAGGGCTTTCAACACTTCAATGGAAATACATATCAAAGTATGGGGCGAAGATTTATTGCATCAATACAAATATGAAAGCAATGAAGCCTATTTTACATTTGTTGCATTAGACCCTAATGGCAAACCAAGATTGGTTCCTGCATTGGTTCCAGAAACAGAACAGGAAATACGATTGTTCGAAGGTGCATTACGCCGCAGACAAATCCGTTTAATTTTAGCCGGGAAAATGAAACCAAGTGATGCGAATGAATTGAAGGCTTTGTTTACGAATGATTAAATAAAAAATTTCATAATTTTCAGATGGCAGACTTATCCAATTTCAATCCCAACTCGGTTAGCAACCCCAATAATAATATTTTCGGATTACCTTTTACAGAAGAAGAGGCAGCAATTGTATTATTGCCCATTCCATGGGATGTTACTGCAAGCTACAACGCAGGTACTGCAAGGTCTGCAGAGCATATTATTCAAGCAGCATTACAAGTAGATTTGTTTGATCCCGATGGTGCTGACGACTGGAGAAATGGTTTTTTTATAAAACCAATTGATAAGAAAATATTGATGAAGAGTGATTATTTAAGAAAGGAAGCAGAATTATATATTGACTATATTTCTAAAGGTGGAAACACCGATGAAAATAAGTTTATGAATAAAAGTTTAAAAGATATCAATGAAGGAAGTAATTTTTTAAACAACTGGGTACTTGAGCAAACCAAACAAATCCTTGCAAAAAACAAATTTGTTGTTTTAGTTGGCGGAGATCACAGCACTTCATTTGGATATATTAAAGCCCTGGCAGAAAAGCACCATACATTTGGAATTTTACAAATTGATGCACATTGTGACCTAAGAAAAGCATACGAAAATTTCACATACAGTCATGCAAGCATTATGTATAATGTTTTAAATGAAATTCATCAAGTTACAAAATTGGTTCAAGTTGGTGTGCGAGATTATTGTGAAGAAGAAAGTATTTTCATAAAAAACAATAAAAATAAAATAAGTGTATTTTTTGATAAGAATATCAAAGAAGCAATGTTTGAGGGAACAACATGGAAAACAATTGTTGATGAAATTATTGCGTCACTACCCGAAAAAGTTTATCTCAGCTTTGACATTGACGGATTAGATCCAAAACTTTGCCCTAACACAGGCACCCCTGTGCCTGGTGGATTTGAGGCAGAACAAATTTTATATTTATTCAGAAAAGTAAAAGAAGCAGGCAAAGAAATTATTGGTTTCGATTTGGTTGAAACAGGTGTAAGCGAACAAGATTGGGACAGCAACGTAGCAGCTAGAATATTATTCAGAATGTGTAACATGATTGTCAAAAAAGATTAATTTTAAATCATACCAACTTGAAAACATACGACTACATTGTTACTTTAAAAAAAGGAAAATATAGTACAGCCGTAAACTGGATTTCACAATTACTGATTCTATTGTCTTTAATATTCTTAACAATACAATTCAATTTGATAGGTGGATTTTCTAAAGAAATTTTAGTTTTTGGTTCACTTCAATTCAAAACTTCATTGTTCATTTTTATTATTTTATCAGGCTGGATTTATCTGATAATACAAGCACAAAAACAAGAAGAGGTCAATTACAGAAATCTACTTTTTATTGCAGCAATTTCTTGGATGATTATACCGGGTTTACTTTGGATTTGCTTTATTTATGTCATTGCAGGATGGTTGGAAAAACCGGTAAAACTCAACCCTGAATTTGGTTTCAGCGCAAACGAAATTGTACTTAATGATTTTCCGGTGAAGCGATACCAATGGAGTGAATTCAATAATATTGTTTTAAAAGACGGATTGCTCACGTTGGATTTTACCAATAATAAAATTTATCAAAAAGAAATTGAATCTGAATATTCTTCAGACGAAGAGAAAGAATTTAACGACTTTTGCAACACACAATTGAAAGCAGTAATTGCTTAATTGCTACCTTCATTTACTATTATCAATCAATATGTTACATCAATCGCCTTATTTATTGTATTCTGACGGCAACGGAAATATTTTTGAAGACACAAGTTTATATGCAGTTGGCAGAGCCGGCTGGGATGCATTTCCAATTCCGGAAGAAGACTGGATTGAATTACCTGATGGAGGTAATTTGTATGAACTCCCAGGCAGAAGAGGTATTGGTATAGATGTTGAAAATGGAGAAATGCGTTTGTGTGAAAAAGGTTGGGCTGTTGCTGCATTTATTCCACCGGCTCATACTGGATTGTTTCTTGCTGCTTATGAAGCTTTGCCCGAAGCACCAATGCTTCCTTTATTTTGCTACACTGCAGCTGGATGGTTGAATGAAAAAACTTATGTTGCCGGAGTTAGAATTGAAAAAGATATCCGTCAGGAATGTTCCGGATATGATGACGATAAAATACAAACAGGAACGGAATATTTGCTGGAATCCTTTCCAAACAACCGTTTGGTGAAACACTTAATGGAAAAATGTTGCCTTACTTACAACTGTCCTGCTGCAAGAAATTTTTCATTGAGCAGATGGGAATGTCCCGTACCTGCATCACCTGCTTGTAATGCAAATTGTATTGGTTGCGTTTCTTTTCAACCACAGGAAGAAGAAATTACTTCTCCTCAGGATAGATTGACCTTTAAACCAACTGCTGAAGAAATTGTAGAGTTTACAGTTCCTCATTTAATGAATGCCCCATTTCCAATTATTAGTTTTGGACAAGGTTGTGAAGGTGAACCATTATTAATGTGGGAAACTTTGTGTGAAGCAATTAAAGAAATCAGAAAACATACTCCAAGAGGCAGTATTAACATCAATACAAACGGAAGCAAACCCGATGCCGTAAAAGCCATGTGTGAAGCGGGTTTGAATAGTATCAGGGTAAGTACAAACAGTGCAAGAAAAGATATTTATACAAAATATTATCGCCCCAATAATTATACTTTCGAAGACATTATTGAGAGTTTGAAAGTTGCAAAAAGTATGGGTGCATGGACAAGTATTAATTACTTTGTTTTTCCCGGAATGACTGACTGTGTAGAAGAATATGAAGCACTTAGAAAATTAATTCAGGAAACCGGATTGAACATGATTCAATGGCGCAATTTTAATATTGACCCTGATTGGTATCTGGGACAAATTGGAGTTGTTGAAACGGGAGAATTGATGGGCGTAAAACAAATGCAGGAATTGATTCAAGAAGAATTTCCTGATTTGAAATTTGGATATTTTAACCCACCAATGGAACGAATTAAAGGAAATTACGAAGCAGATTTTGCTCATTAATTTAATGATTATTTTTTGGCTACAACTACCATCATACTATTATGTATTGCAGCTTTCAGTGCAGGATTGGTAGATGCAATTGTGGGCGGTGGTGGTTTGATACAAACACCTGTGGGATTAATTCTGCTGCCTAATTTACCTATTGCAACAGTAATTGGTTCACTTAAAATTCCTGCATTCAGCGGAACTTTTTTTGCTGCAATCCAATACATCAAAAAAGTAAAAATGAAATGGAAAATGCTGCTGACAATGATGTTACTGGCATTTGGTGCAGCTTTTGCAGGATCAAAATTTTTATCAGCAATGCATAATGATTTTATGAAGCCTATTTTATTAATCGTTTTATCGCTTGTAGCAATTTATACTTACAGCAAGAAAAACTTTGGAACAACCACCAAAAAAAATCTTACCCCAAAAAGAGAAATATTTTACGGAATAATTATTAGCATCATCATTGGATTTTATGATGGATTCATTGGACCAGGCGCAGGAAGTTTTCTAGTGCTTGCTTTCATCACCATTGTTGGATTTGATTTTTTACATGCTTCTGCACATGCAAAAATGATAAATCTGGCAACTAATTTTGGTTCAATTTCTTTTTTCATCATCAAAGGAACAATCCTCTGGAACGTTGCAATACCAATGGCTTTGTGCAATGCAGCCGGCGGATTTATAGGCGCAAAAATTGCTATTAAAAAAGGCAACTCTTTTATCAGAATTTTCTTTTTATTGGTTGTTGTGGGTACGTTAATCCGATTTGGATATGATGTATTTTTTAAAAAATAATTTTTAATTACTCAATACCTGCGGGAACAAGATTTCGCTGACTCATTTTTTTCAACACCACAATAGATATTGCAATAAATACTACAGCTGCTAAAGCCTCTGTTACAAGCATGTATTTACTGCCTTTCAAATCATGCACCCAGCCATCAAATGCAGTCATGTATACCACCGGAATATTTGCAATAGAAGACAATAAAGAATATTTAGTAGCAGCGGTTTTCTTGCCCGTAGCATACAAAGCAAGTGAAGTAAATGCTGCATTGATTAATCCCAGCACAAACGCATAGGCCAATACACCGACAACATAAGTCTTAGCATGATAAGGTAATAATGCCATCAAAGCAGTTATGAATGCACATAAAAAACCTGATCCAAGATACGCCCACCAGTTGCCAAATTTATCAGCAATAAATCCTCCAATTACACAGCCTACTGCGCTGATGATACCACTCAATATTCCCGTTACCAATGCAACTGTGTCTGCATCTGCTTTCCAGTCTGCTGCAATAGAGGACCATAAGTTAGAAGCTGCTCCCGTGCCTATCGGCATACAAAATAAAAGCATCACAAAAATCACAATAGGAATGCGCAACATACCTACAACATCTGTTATCATTCCCTTCAGAGAAACAATAATATTTTGATTTTTGTCACTGTACACATCTTTGATTACGATTACAAATAATGCACAAAGCAAACTACCTAATCCCAATACAACCCCTGCTACACCTACATTGTAATGTGTTGTGAGCCATAATCCTGCACCTCCACCCAAACCCATTCCTCCTAAATTTCCTGCCTGGTACCAACCGCCTGTAGTTCCTTTTTTATTTTCTTCAATTCGTTTTGCCATGATACCACCAACAGGTAATACTACAAATGTTGCAGCTACTTGTGATAGAAAAACTACACTAGTAATTAAAGTAATATTTTGAATTTTGAAAGGAATAAAACACAACAGCATCAGAGATAACACACAAGCTGTAACCCCAATCCAATACCACCTTTTTAAACTAAGTGTGAGGTCTGCCAAAGGCCCCCAAAAAAAACGCCAGATATTTGCAGAGAGTCCGAGTGAAACAACACCTGCAACTTCAGCTACAGAAAATCCTTTATTCGTTAATACATAAGGCAGTGTTACTGTTACAAACCCAATACTGATACCATAAGGCAATACCAGAAAAAAAATATAAAATGGTTTTGTAAATAATTGCTGATTCATGTATAGTATATATTGGTGCTACAAGATAACACAATCAAAGCATCCTCAATAAAAAAAAATAATGTTTCAATCAATAATTTTTAATGCACCAATACATGAGTTTGTTTGATTACGCCCATTACAAATACACTTTGCACATTGCCAATATTTTCACTTTGACTTAATTTATTTACATGAAAGTCATAGTAAGTATCCATATTTTCTGCTACTACTTTTAACATAAAATCAAACTCACCCGAAATATTGTAACACTCAATTATTTCAGGCAGTGCATGAATCATTTTAATAAATTTTGTTCCTGCAGTTTTGCTGTGTTCTTTCAAAGAAACATAACAAATGACCATCAGCCCTTTTTTCACTTTGCTATGATCTACAAGTGCTGCATATTGTTTTATAACACCTGTAGTTTCCAGTCGCTTAATTCTTTCATGAACAGGCGTAGTGCTTAAATGAACCTTTTCGGCAATTTCTTTTACAGTAACCCTTGCATTTTGTTGCAATAAATTTAAAATAATCAAGTCAGTTTTATCCAAAACAAAATTGGTGTTAGTAGATTGTTCTGTTTTAAGTGTTTTTGGCATACCAAAATAGTATTAAACAATTTAAAAAAGATGCAATTTAGCATTTTATTCTAAATTATAGTTCAATAGTATTATTTTATTCTATTAAAACTACATTTGCATCTTAAAATAAATAAAATGTCAACATTACAATCAACAATTGATTTTTCATTACCGTACAAAGTTGCGGACATGAGTCTTGCAGACTGGGGAAGAAAAGAAATCCGTTTAGCAGAAGCTGAAATGCCGGGTTTAATGTCTATCAGAGCAGAATATGGTGCAAGCCAGCCATTAAAAGGCGCAAGAATTGCGGGTTGTTTACACATGACTATACAAACTGCAGTTTTGATTGAAACTTTGGTAGCATTAGGTGCTGAAGTAAAATGGAGTTCTTGTAACATCTTTTCTACGCAAGATCAAGCTGCTGCTGCTATTGCTGCTGCGGGCATTGGTGTATTTGCATGGAAAGGACAAACACAGGAGGAAGCTGATTGGTGTATTGAACAAACATTATTCTTCGGTGCTGCCGACAGACCATTGAATATGATTTTAGATGATGGTGGTGATTTAACCAATATGGTTTTTGATACTTACCCTGAATTGGTTGCTAACATCAAAGGTTTATCTGAAGAAACAACAACTGGTGTTCACCGTTTATACGAGCGTATGGCAAAAGGTACTTTACCAATTCCTGCGATTAATGTAAATGACAGTGTTACCAAATCTAAGTTTGATAACAAGTATGGTTGTAAAGAATCTTTGGTAGATTCTATCCGTCGTGCAACTGATGTGATGATGGCCGGAAAGGTTGCTGTTGTTGGATCTTATGGTGATGTAGGTAAAGGTTCTGCAGCTTCATTAAAAGGTGCGGGTTGCCGTGTAATTGTTACTGAAATCGATCCGATTTGTGCTTTACAAGCTGCAATGGATGGTTTTGAAGTAAAGCCTATGATTAAAGCAGTTGCTGAAGCTGACATCATTGTTACTGCATCAGGTTGTAGAGATTTAATTACTGAAAAACATTTCAGATTGATGAAAGACAAAGCGATTGTTTGTAACATCGGTCACTTTGATATTGAAATTGATATGGCTTGGTTGAATACCAATTATGGTCATACAAAAGATACGATTAAACCACAAGTTGATTTATACAACATTGAAGGGAAAGATGTAATTGTATTGGCTGAAGGAAGATTGGTAAACTTAGGTTGTGCTACAGGGCATCCAAGTTTTGTAATGAGTAATTCATTTGCAAACCAAACATTGGCACAATTAGAGCTTTGGACAAACGCAGACAAATACGAAAATCAAGTGTATGTTTTACCAAAACACCTTGATGAAAAAGTAGCTCGTTTGCACCTTGCAAAAATTGGTGTTGAGTTGGATGAATTAACTCCGGAACAAGCTGCATACCTTGGTATTCCTCAGTTTGGACCATTTAAGTCTGATGCATACAGATATTAATTAATAGTTTTTAGCTATCAGAAAAAACCCACTTCTTTTGAGGTGGGTTTTTCTTTTTATATACAAAATATCATCAACAAGCATTGTATAAAATTTGAATAGGATAATCAACAAATACTATTTCTTTGATTTTTAGTTTTAATTGATAAAATTATTTTTCATACATAAACCTGATATAAGTTTATTGGATATATTTCTCTAATTATTAACACCCAAAGAATAACTTAACTAATAAAAGTGAATTTTCAATTCATACCTTTATAATACATTAAACACTGTACAATGAATATGATAAAAAATGCAACACTTGGTTTTGCTATCGTTTTTGCTGCTTTCGCCTGTAATAATGGTAAACAAGAAAAAGACACCAAAGATTCCTCAGTGGCAGTTGCCACAACAAAACCAGTACCTGGAACGCCCATAAAATATGACAGTTCTAAACGCTATATATTTCTTACTTGGGATGATTCGCCACAACCACCGGGCACAACCAATTGCAGAAAAATATTTCATGAAGAAGGCGTAAAGTCAACATTCTTTGCAGTTGGGTTTAATCAAGTTGGTCCATTCAAAAAAAGATTGATTGATTCTATAAGAAATGGTTATCCCGAAGTTTTATTAGCCAACCATAGTTTTTCTCATGGCTTCAATGATAAGTACAGCAAGTTCTACAGCTCACCTGATAGTGCTTATCAAGATTTTATGAGAAATGAAAAAGATTTAAAAGTTGGTGTAAAAATCATCCGCCTTCCGGGCAATAATACATGGGCTTCCAATGGTAATATACATGGTCAAAAAGCCGATAATCCATTGATTAAAAAACTAGATGCCAATGGCTACAAATTAGTTGGTTGGGATATGGAATGGGGTCAACAAAGTAAAATGAAAGCACCTAGAGAAAGTGTTGATGAAATGATTCGCAATCTCAATCAAAAATTAGATGATGGCAGCACAAATGAACAAAATATGATTGTAATTCTATCACACGACAGACTTTTCGAAAAGCAGCAATATGCTGATTCTTTAAGAAAATTCGTACGTATACTAAAGCAAGACAATCGTAATGTATTTGAAACAATTGACCACTATCCTACCGTTCAAGGCAAATAAAATATTTATAACTTTCTTAAAACCCCCTTTTGTGATTTTTACAAATGGGGGTTTTGTTTTTATAAAACTATTATGAATTAAAAAGAGTTTGACAAAAAATATGTTTACTTCTAAAATGATATTTAATTTTATAGGATGAAAGCAAGTTTAATAATTATTATTGTAACATTATTAGCTGTATTGCAATCACAATGTACCAAACGTTTATCACCAACAACCGTTACAGAAACTACCTATGAATGGAACAAATTTGTAATGGGATCAGATGCGTCTTACACCAATCAAATTGAAGACAATGGTGGTATTTATAAAATAAACAACACACCAATAGACCCTTTTTCTGCATTAAAGCAAATAGGATGTAACACAATCAGGGTAAGGATTTGGTACAATCCTACTTGGATTTTACCATTAAGCAATGGAAAATATTATAGCGATTTATACGATGCTGAAAAGACAATTCGCAGAGCAAAACAACAAGGAATGTCAGTGAATTTGTGTATTCATTATTCGGATGATTGGGCAGACCCAGACAAACAAAATACACCAGCTGCTTGGCAAGGATTAGGTATTAATGCTTTAAAAGATTCGGTTTATCAATATACTTTAAGAACATTGGTTTATTTGAACAGTAAAAATTTAACACCCGAAATGATTCAAATAGGTAATGAAACTACCAATGGAATGCTTTGGCCAACAGGTAAAATTACCAACGATACCAATTGGGATAATTTTGGAATACTCATAAACAGCGGCATCAAAGCTGTAAGAGATTTTTCTGTTAATGCAACTATTAAACCTCAAATTATTATTCATGTTGCACAGTTTCAATATGCAAATTGGTTTGCTACAAATCTTATTGCAAAAGCTGCTGTAATTGACTTTGATATTTTAGGCGTATCACATTATTACAAGTGGAGTACTGTAAATACGATGCAAGCAATTGGCGACAGCATCAAAGTTTTAAAAAACAAATTCAACAAAAAAATTATGATTGTTGAAACAGCATTTCCATTTACCAATGACAATGCAGACACCTACAACAATCTATTTTATTCGTCTACAGCAATAGATAAATATACTGTTAGTAGAGAAGGCCAACAACAGTATTTAATTGACCTTACACAAACTATTATTTCAAATGGCGGAAGTGGAATTATGTATTGGGAACCTACTTGGATAACAAGTAAAATGAATGATAGATGGGGCATTGGCAGCAGTTGGGAAAACAATACATTTTTTGATTTTTCCGGCAATTTATTACCTACCGTTACCTTTATGAAATATCCATACCAATTTTAAAAAATAATGATGATTGATTTTAGAAGCGACACAGTTACAAAGCCTTCTCAAGGAATGATTCAAGCAATGATGGCAGCCCCTGTTGGTGATGATGTATTTGGCGAAGACCCAACTATTAATTTATTGGAAGAAACAGCAGCTGATATGTTTGGAATGGAAGCAGGTGTTTTTTGTCCGAGCGGAACAATGACCAATCAAATTGCCATTAAAGTACACACACAAGCCGGTGATGAAGTTATTTGCGATAAAATGAGTCATGTGTATCTATATGAAGGCGGCGGCATTGCATTCAACAGCGGTTGCAGTGTAAGATTGATTGATGGCGAGAGAGCAAGAATTACTGCAGCACAAGTAATTCAAAGTATCAATCAAGAAGATGTGCACAAACCAATAAGCACATTGGTAAGTGTTGAAAATACGGCTAATCGTGGTGGAGGTGCTTGTTATAATTTTAATGAGCTTGAAAAAATAAAAAACGTTTGTACAGAAAATAATTTGAAATTTCATTTAGACGGCGCAAGAATTTGGAATGCTTTAATTGCAAAAAATGAAACACCAAAACAATATGGTGCTTTATTTAACAGCATTTCAATTTGTTTAAGCAAAGGTCTTGGAACCCCTGTTGGCAGTGTGTTATTGGGTGATAAGGATTTTATTAAAAAAGCAAGAAGATGGAGAAAAGTTTTTGGCGGCGGCATGCGACAAGCCGGATTTATTGCAGCTGCCGGTTTATATGCCTTAGAAAATAACATCAACAGATTGGCACAAGATCATGAACATGCGCAAATCATTGCAGGAGTTTTAAAAGAAAAGGATTTTGTTGGAGATATTTTACCCGTAGAAACCAACATCATCATTTTTGAAATTAAAAGCAGATTATCTGCAAATGAATTTGTAGAAAAAATGAAAGCCAATAATATTTGGATGTTTGCTGTTTCGCCCACACAAGTAAGAATGGTTCTACATTTAGATATCACTGCTTCGATGGTAGCGGAAACAATAGATGCAATCAACCGCTTATAAAAATAATTGTACTTTTCAGTTCCAATAAATAATTTACAAATATGATGATTCCTAAAATAAATCCTACGCATACTAAAGCCTGGTCTTCATTACAACAACATTTCAACGAAGAAATGAAAAGTAGTAAAATGAAGGAATTATTTGCAAATGATCATGACCGCTTCAAGCAATTTTCTTTGTGTATAGACAATATCATTTTTGATTATTCTAAAAATATTATCAACAACAAAACTGTTGAGCTTTTACTACAATTAGCAGAAGACTGTAACCTGCAAGATGCAATAGCAGCAATGTTTTCGGGGGAAGCTATTAATGAAACCGAAGAAAGAAGTGTTTTGCATACAGCCCTAAGAAATTTTTCTGATGCTCCGGTTTTTGTAGAAGGTGTTGATGTAATGCCCCAAATAAAAAAGGTATTACAACGAATGAAAGATTTTTGTGCTAATATTCACAACGGAACATTGAGAGGTTACACCGATAAAAATATAAAATACATTGTAAACATAGGAATTGGCGGCAGCGATTTAGGTCCGGTAATGGTTACAGAAGCTTTAAAACCTTATTGGGTAAAAGGTATTGAAACTTTTTTTGTAAGCAATGTTGATGCCTCTCACATTGCAGAAACATTAAAAAAAATAAATCCGGAAGAAACTTTATTTATTGTTGCTTCTAAAACTTTTACAACACAGGAAACTATGACAAATGCACTTACTGCAAGATCATGGTTTTTAGAGTTTGCAATGGATAAAAAACATATTGCCAAACATTTTGTAGCACTCAGCACCAATGAAAAAGCGGTTGTTGCATTTGGAATTGACAAAGAAAATATGTTTGAATTTTGGGATTGGGTTGGCGGCAGGTACAGTTTATGGAGTGCCATTGGATTATCAATTGCATTAACAATTGGGTATAATAATTTTGAGCAATTATTAAAAGGCGCTTTCATTGCTGATGAACATTTTAAAAACGAAAAATTCAATACTAATATTCCTGTAATCATGGCTTTAATTGGAATATGGTACACCAATTTTTTTGGTGCGCAAAGTGAATCGATACTTCCTTACGATCAATATTTACACCGCTTTGCAGCTTATTTTCAACAAGGAAATATGGAAAGCAATGGTAAAACAATTGATAGGTTAGGCAATTCAATTGATTATGCTACAGGACCTGTAATTTGGGGCGAACCAGGCACAAATGGGCAACATGCTTTTTATCAATTGATACATCAGGGAACACCATTAATTCCATGTGACTTCATAGCTCCTGCAATAAGCCACAACCCCATTGGCGACCACCATACCAAACTATTAAGCAATTTTTTTGCGCAAACAGAAGCATTGATGAATGGCAAAACAGAAACAGAGGTAAGAGCAGAATTAGAGAAATCCGGAAAGTCTGAATTAGAAATTAAAAAATTACTTCCTTTCAAAATTTTTGAAGGAAATAAACCAACCAATTCATTTATCATCAAGCAAATCAATCCTACAACACTTGGTACAATGATTGCATTGTATGAACATAAAATTTTTGTTCAGGGAATCATTTGGAATATTTTCAGTTTTGATCAATGGGGTGTTGAATTAGGCAAACAATTAGCCAATAAAATTTTACCTGAATTACAATCTGATGAATTAATAAATTCTCATGATGCTTCTACTAATGGATTGATTAATTGTTATAAATATTTCAGAAAAAATAATTAGTTTCAAAACAAACAATTCAACAACCTTGAGCACCTTAGAAGGAATAACAATCAGGAAAATTGAGCAATCAGACAATCAAATCATTGCGACTATTATTCGTGCTGCATTAAAAGAATTCGGAGCAGACAAGCCCGGCACTGTTTACTATGATGAAAGTACCGACCATTTATTTGAATTGTTTGAGCAAGAAAAAATGAGCTTTTATTATGTTGTTGTTCTACACAATCAAATATTAGGCGGAGCCGGCATTTTTCCAACAGAAGGATTGCCACAAGGTGTTTGTGAATTAGTAAAAATGTATCTTTCAAAAAATGTAAGGGGATTAGGATTGGGTAAAATGATGGTTGAAAAATGTATGGAAAATGCAGCTCAATTGGGATACAAAAAAATGTATCTTGAAACATTAGCCGAATTAAAAAATGCAGTTCATTTATACGAAAAAATGGGTTTTGAAAGATTAAAAAATTCATTAGGAAACTCTGGTCATACTGGCTGTGATATTTGGATGTTAAAAGATATTGCAGATTGATAATTACAAATTATGCAAGAAATAAAATATTGCCTCATTCTCATAATAGGATTGTTTTCATTGAGTTTGAAGTCTGCTGCAAGGATATTTCCTTCGGAAGGAATCAAATTGAATTACACACAAATTATGTTTGAATACAATCCGGTCTTTGGAGCAACTGAATACAGAATTCACATTTTTCCTCAAACTAAATTTGGAGGCAACGACACTAAAAGAGAAACAATTGTTCGCAATCATTCTCTTGCAGTTATTATAGATAATATTCTTGAATTTGGAGAGAATTACAAATGGTATTACGAAGCCTATAAAAACAATAATAAATTAAAAACATCGGACGAATTTTTCTTTGGCATTAACCCCTGCCCTTTTATTGATTCAAACCATTATAAATTTTCTGTAACTCAATTTGATTCAATTGCATTAACCAATAATATTTTATTCTTAGATCAGTTAGGCATTGCAATTAACAGAAAAGGAAAACCAGTTTGGTTTTTACCAAACGAAAGAAAATCAACGTATCGAAATATTGCAATGAGCAGCAATGGGACTATCACTTTATTACAAGATAATGACTGCATAGAAAAAGATTTACTCGGAAATGTTTTTTGGCTGGCGCCCAATGATGGCAAAGTTTCCGGAGACAGCGCAGAATATTATCACCATGATTTTGCGAAGTTGAAAGATGGTACATTTTTTACAAGTAGTTATATTTTCGAGAAAGCTGCAAATCGACTTAATCCTTCAGCATTTATAAAAATTCGTTACAACACCTTGATTCAATATGATGTCAATAAAAAAGTATTGTGGAGTTGGAATGAAAAAAATTTCATAGACTCTAAAACAATGTTTGCTGGAATTTTAAAAGACCAAACAGAAAGTGCCGGAACACATTTGAATAGTTTTTTTGTAGATGAAAAAAATAATTGCATTTTAACCAGCTACAGAAACGATTCAAGAATTTCAATGATTGATAAAAAAACAGGTTTATTCAAATATCAATTTACAGGTAAAAAAGATACGCTATTGCCCAAAAGTGCGGTTGCTGTTGACTTTTCCAAACAACACCATGCCACGATTCTTAAAAATGGGAACATAATGTTTTACAACAATAATATAGATTTTATAAATCCAAATGGCAATGCAGTATTTCCACATGTTTTGATCATAAGTCCGCCAACAAAAGCTAAAAAAGCAGGAGTTATTTGGGACTATGAATGCAGCACAAGTGCATTTCCAAAAGGTGTAAACGGCAAAGAAGGATTTGCAAAAGAATTACCCAATGGAAATATTTTAATAAGTATGGGCGGGGCTAATAGAAGCTTTGAAGTAACCAGAAATAAAAAAATTGTTTGGGAATGTTTTTTTGAAAAAATAGATGCTACAACCAACACTTGGCAACCTGTAAATAATTACAGAACAAATTTTACGAGTTCATTGTATCCTCAATATTATACTGTAGATATGGGCCTTGCAGCAGATTCACTTCCATTAAAAAATCATGCAATCACTATCAATAATGAAGGAACCGAAGATGACAGTTATCAGATAAATATTTTTGATACTGATCAAAAAACAATTTTAATGTCTTCGGTTATTTCTGTTAAAAACAGATCGCCTAAGTCAGTAAAAATTCAACTGAATAAAAAAATAAAAAATCTGCAATCCATTTATTTAGAAATATTTCCGCTCAACAATAAAGAATATTATTACAGCTCAAAACTCATAGCATTGAATTAATATTTAGGATGCAATCCTTTTTCTTTCCAATATTTGATGATAGGTTTATAAGGTCCCAATTTATGTGCACTTGCAGAGAATGTATCGGCATGAGGTGGCACTCCATAATCAATTGCTTTTTCTAATGGATTTGGATAATCAAAAGTTTTAGGATTGGGTCTTGAATGTATTGCGTCATCATTTACAAACGCAGTAATATCAAAAGCCTCAGCATCAGTCAAAACGGGATTTTGCCATGTTGCAGAATCATAAGGCATATTTGCTTTTAACCATTGTGCTTGTTTTATTAAACGATGCATACTTGAACCAGCTTGATATCCTTCTTTACCCCATAATGGTGGGTACACATACGTTACATCATCAAACTGCATTTGTCCTTCACCATTTGCACCATGGCATCGCAAACAATGTTTTGTATACAGTATTTTACCATTGTCACTGCTTGCCTTCCTTTCTAAAAATGCTATTTCAAAAGGTTTTTCACCCTTGTATTCCTTATGCTTTTCAGTAAAGCCGTTAATCCATTTTAAGTAAGCCAAAAAAGCCAGCATCTCTCTACTGTCTAAAGGTAACGGTTTACCATTGTGTGGCCTCATTACACAATTATTTACTCGTTCTGCCAAAGACAATACTTTACCCTCCCTTGCACGATATTGTGGATACTGATCATGCGATTTCATCAAGTTAAATGCGAATGGTTTTGTACCTGCATCACGATGACAATTGGTACAATTCATTTTATTGCCCAGATATGTTTTCACAATTCCTCTCGGACCAATATAATATGCCGTATTGAGCATCAATGCTCTGCCATAACGAATCATATTACCCATAGAATCATCGGGAATCATATTGGTATCTATAATCGGCAACATAACAATTGAAGCTGATTCCTTTTCAATTTTTACATTGCCCTTGTCACTATTATTGTTACAAGCAATTGAATAAACAATAGCAATACTTAAAACAAATAAAGCAATTGAAAATTTTTTCATTAATCAAATTATTAAATAATTTATCTAGACTAAAATTCAATCAGGAGGTAAAATAAAAAAACCTTCAGAATTGAAGGTTTTAAATATTAAGTTTTTACAACTACCATTTATCTACCTCCTCGCTAGAAAGATTGTCATTATTAGCAGTAGCGTTTTCTATTGGTGTAGGCTTAGCCTCAACATTTACAGGAATTTCAGCAGTTGAATGAGTTGATGCAACTTCTCCATTTTCTTCAGATCCTTCCATTTCATATTCATGGTTAAAAGCATCAAAATCAAAATCTGGCATTAAATCTGTTTTCACATGATCAATTGTTTCGCCCAATGCTTTTATAAACTTGTTGAAGTCTTCTTTGTAAATAAAAATTTTATGCCTGTCATAACCATTGTCATCAAAGCGTTTTCTACTTTCTGTAATCGTTAAAAAATAATCACTGCCACGAGTAGCCCTTACATCAAAAAAGTAAGTTCTTCTTTTACCGGCTCTGATACGTTTACTAAAAACGCTTTCAATTCTTTTTTCGCTGTTGTCGTTGTTATCGTATGCCACAAATAAAGGTTTTGATTTTAAACTAAAGCAAATATAGTTTTATTACACAAATCCAAAAATATTTATAGCCTATTTGAGTAACAAAATTTTATTGTTTGTTTTCTTGTAATTGATGACGGTACAACTCAGCGTAATAGCCATTCAAAGCTAACAATTGTTCATGTGTTCCTTCTTCGGTAATACACCCATTTTCCAATACCACAATTTTATTAAATGTGATAGATGAAAAAATACGATGCGTAATAATCAATGCAGTTTTATGTTCCAAAAAAGTAGATAAATTTTTCACTATTTCACTTTCCGTTTTGGCATCAACAGCACTTAAACAATCATCGAACACAACAATTTCCGGGTTTTTAATTAAAGCCCTTGCAATAGATATTCTTTGCTTTTGACCGCCACTTAATGTAACGCCTCTTTCACCAATCATTGTTTCGTATTGCTTTTCAAACTGTGTAATTTCATTGTGAATATTTGCAAATCGAGCAGCTTTTTGAACCATTTCAGCAGTGGCTCTTTCTTTTAAACCAAAGCTAATATTGTTGTGTACGGTATCGCTGAATAAAAAAACATCCTGAGGTACATAACTAATTTGTTCTCGCAAACTATGTAAAGAAAATGCTTTCAGTTCTTTGTTACCTATAAAAACTTTTCCATTATCCGGTTCATAAAAACGTAGTAATATTTGAGCGATTGTTGTTTTGCCAGTTCCGGTTTTACCCAACAACAACACTTTTTCTCCCTGATGAACCCTTAAATTAAAATGCTTCAATGCTTCAATTTCGGTATGCGGATAGGTAAAGCTTACATCTTGAAAATGAATATCTCCTGAAATTGATTCTTTTGAAGCAAATTCATTTTCATTGATAGTAGGAACAGTTTGTAAAAATTCGTTCAATCTTTTTTGAGAAGCGGCTGCACGCTGCGTGATACTTGCCGTCCAGCCAATTGCACTCACCGGAAAAGTGAGCATATTTACATAAATTACAAACTCTGTAATGGTACCCGCAGTAACATTGGTAGTAGCACTATTCAAAACATACACACAGCCCATTGCAATTGTTACCAAAGTGCTAAGCCCAATCATCAAAGCCATTGAAGGAAAATAAGCAGCTTCAACTTTCGCAAGTCCAACCGCATTTTTTTTGTACAACTCACTGTTAGTATTAAAAAAATTAAACATCGCTTTTTCTTGCACAAAAGATTTAATCACCCTTATGCCGCTGTAAGATTCTTGAGCAGTAGTAGTTAAGTCTGAAAGCAGTGATTGTATATGTTCACTTTTTTTATTGATAATTGTATTCACAAAATAAATAGTGACTGCTAAAATCGGTAATGGACACAACACATACAACGTAAGCAACCAGTTTTCTCTGAGCATAAAAAAAATACTGAAACCTATTGTAGCAGCTAAGTTGATGAAATACATAATTGCCGGACCCGTGTACATTCTTACCCTGCTCACATCTTCAGATATTCTGTTCATCATATCTCCCGTGCTATGGGTTTTATAAAAATTGATATCCAACTTTTGATAATGGTTAAACACTTCATTTTTTTGTTCATATTCAATGTGCCTGCTCATTACAATAATTGTTTGCCGCATCAAAAACATAAACAAACCACCCAGTAATGCAAGTAGCAATAATGAAAGTGCACAATAAATAACAATTGTACCCAACGACAATGTTTTGGTTTCCATTACCTGCACCAGTTGTCTCACTAAAATATCGTAGCTACCAACTCGCTTTGCATGAAATTCGGCACCGGTATTGGCTGCAATTGCCTGTTGTACTTTATCTACAACAAACCCCGAAATCTGAGGACTTAAGATTCTGAAATAATTGGATAAAAGAATAAATAGAATACCAAATAAAAAATATCGTTTGTACTTGAAAAAATACTTATTTAAAACAGAAAGATGCTTCAATTGTAGAGATTTCAAACAAAGTTAAACAAAGTCTAAGTATTTTTTTTGGAAGTTAAGCTTTCAACCTATTATTTTGCACGTGGAGGGATGGCAGAGTGGTCGATTGCGGCAGTCTTGAAAACTGTTGACTGTTACAGGTCCAGGGGTTCGAATCCCTTTCCCTCCGCACCCAACCTTTATTAATATTTTAATGAAGGTTTTTTTATGGTATGAACTTCCACACATACATATTAAAATATTTGAAAGATAGTGGCTACTATTATGGCTATACTGCTGATTTAATCGCTCCACTGGCGCAAGTGTTCCGCAGAAGTGGTTCACTTGTGTTAAATAATTTTATCGGACTGTGTCCGAAATGCGTATTACAAAAGTTCAATAAAGTACTGCAGTTGAAAGGCATGGGGATTGCAGCAAAGTAGCCCGCAGCTTTGCGAGGACTACATGCGAAAAGCCCCAAATGTAGCTTGGTAAAGCGTTGCAGCTGATTACCACAAAAAAAATAAACACCCCGATTGGCTTAGTCTCCTAATTACGTCACAGCGTTGACAAATCTCCGATTTGTAGTACAATATTATTTTTCACAAAAATAAAATGCTTATTTTAATATACATTAAAAGTGCTGTACAACATACAAATACAAAGGCATTCCAATGGTAATATTGATTGGAAATGTTACTGCCAAAGCCATTGGCAAGAATAAACCTGGGTTTGATTTTGGTACAGTAATTTTCATTGTTGCAGGAACAGCAATATAAGAAGCACTTGCAGCCAATATAGCAAACATAAATCGATTGGATAGATCGGAAGTTATGAAGGAACTCAACATTGCAAATACACAACCATTGAAAAGTGGTATTAAAATTGCAAAAGCAAAAGGGAACCAACCAAATGCAAAAAATGATTTTAATTTTTTACCGCTTGTAACACCCATATCTAATAAAAAGATTGCCAAAAACCCTTTAAATAGATCATTAGTGAATGGTTTAATACCTTCTGCCTGTTTATCACTTGCCAGCAAACCAATCACCAAACTACCCATTATCAGCAACACACTACCATTGGTGAGTGAATGTTTTATAACAGATTGTTTGTTCATTTTAGTTACCTCATCATTATTAAAAAGTGTGATTAAAACCAATCCTACAATTATTGCAGGAGACTCCATTAATGCCATGATAGCAACCATGTGTCCATGAAAAGTTAATTGTTGCGATTCGAGGTAAGAAACAGCAGTAACAAAGGTTACAGCGCTTACCGAACCATAAGCAGCAGCAATTGCACCTGAATCGAATACATTTAATCTTCTCTTTAAAATAAAAAATGTATACAGCGGAATCAAAACTGAAATTCCAATTCCAAAAAAAAGAGACAACAAAATTTCAATGGAAAATTTTTCATGTGCCAGTTCCTGACCACCTTTAAACCCAATAGAAAACAATAAATACAATGAAATAAATTTGGATGAATTAGGTGGAATTTCCAAATCACTTTTCAACAAAACCGCAATGATGCCCAGCACAAAAAAAAGTAATGCAGGATTGGTTAGGTTATCTAATAGTAAACTAAGATTCATACTTTTTCTTTATTTAAAATGATTTAATTTGATTTCCCGCATACAACCTATCTTATTTTTGAAAATTGTAGTCGCATTCCAATTTTTGTATCATCAAAAATTCCATTGTCATATACTAAATTTCCATTTATAAATGTTTTCAAAACTTTACTTTGAAAAACTTGATTTTCAAATGGCGACCAATTGCATTTATAGAGTACATTGTTATTTGCAACCTTCCATGAACTCTTTAAATCCAATAAAACCAAATCTGCAAAATAGCCTTCTCTTATATATCCCCTGTCCTTGATTTTATAAATTTCAGCAACATTATGGCACATTTTTTCAACTATTTTTTCTAAGCTAATTTTTCCCTGATGAGATAATTCCAGCATTGCAATTAATGCATGCTGAACCAAAGGACCACCCGATAAAGCCTGAAAATAATTACCCGACTTTTCTTGAATGGTATGTGGCGCATGATCTGTAGCAATAATATCTATTTTGTTTTCTAATAATGCATGTAATAAACCATCTTTGTCGGTAGTAGTTTTAACAGATGGATTCCATTTTATTTTTGAACCTAAACTTTCATAATCATTATCGGAAAACCAAAGATGGTGAATACAAGCTTCTGCAGTAATTCTTTTTTGTTGAATTGGAATTTTATTATCAAACAATTCACTTTCCGCTGCAGATGAAATATGAAATAAATGCAGCCGATTGTTATGCTTTTTAGCAATTTCCAAAACCCGTTTTGTTGCCTCAACACAAGCTTCTTCACTTCGTATTAATGAGTGAAATTTAAAAGGAATATTATCCTGGTATAATGCTCGATATTTTGCTGTATTATTTTTTATAATAGCATCATCTTCGCAATGAAGCGCTACCAAGGTATCTACTCTTGAAAAGAATTGTTCTAAGAACTCCGGATAATTAGCTAATATGCCTTCATCGTTGTTAAAATAAAGTCCATCATCAGTTATGCCGCAAACACTTTCATTATCTGTTTTAAGTGCTTCATCCAAATTATTTTTATTGATCCCCATGAAAAAAGAATAATTGGCTAAAGAAGATGTTGATGCTATCTTGTACTTCTCCTCTAACAACGCTTGTGTAAGTGTATTGGGTATGGTATTAGGCATGTCCATGAAGGAAGTAATGCCACCCGCAACGGCCGCTTTAGATTCGGATTGTATAGTTGCTTTATGGGTTAAGCCAGGCTCACGAAAATGTACCTGATCATCTATAACACCAGGAATTAAAGAAAGACCGTTAGCATCAATTTCTTTATATGATGCATTGGAATGTAAATTTATTTCAGAAGAAATTTTTTCTATTCTTTCATTAGAAATAAGGATATCTGAAACAATTATTTTCCCTTCATTTATAATAGATGCATTACGAATAATTGTTTTCATAAATTATTTTTTTATGGCTCTTTCCAAACGATCATTAATTGTTTTTCCAAGGCCTTTATCCGGAAATCTTTCGGCAATAATGATATCTACATTACTATTATCCAAGCGGTGTAATGCAGCATACAATCCTTTCGCAGCTTCATTTAAATCACTGTTTTCAGATAATACTTCCTGCACAATAACATTTGCAGCATTCATTGCTTTATTAAACAACAGCAAACCAATTTTTTTACCTTCAAAATTTTTTAACAGTTCAATTACATTATCAGTTAAATAAGTATCTGTTGATGGTGCATAATGACGGGAAAGCATACCGGGTGCAGTAGGTGTTTTGTCATTTGAAGTTGCCAAAATTACTTTACCAAACTTTGCTTCAATTGCTTCAATTGAAACAGAACCATGTCTGTAAAGTATCAACTGATTCTCTTCGAAACCAACAATTGTTGACTCCAAACCTTTTTCACAAACACCACCGTCTAAAACTACTTTTAATTCTTTTTTGAAATAATTAAAAACATGATTTGCAGAAGTAGGACTGATTGAACCAAATGGATTTGCACTCGGAGCAGCCAATGGAAATTCAAGGTTGTTCAAGAGCTCTAAAGCAACAGGATGGTTAGGAACTCTTATTGCAACGGTATCTTTTCCGGCTGTAATAAAATCTGAAATAAATTTTTGTTTTTTTAAAATCAATGTTAAAGGTCCCGGCCAAAAATATTTTGCCATTTCAAAAGCAATTTCAGGAATGTCATCAGCAATAGTATGTAAGTAATCAGCTGACTTTATATGAACAATCAGTGGGTTGTAAAAAGGTCGTTTTTTAAGCGTAAATATTTTTTTTATTGCCGCTTCATCAAAAGCATTTCCAGCCAATCCGTACACAGTTTCTGTAGGTATTGCAATTACTTCTCCGTTTATTAATGCGTCAATTGCCTGATCTATATTCGTTGTTATCATTGTATCAAATTAAGGATTACACATATCACAATACATTGCATCTTCTTTTAGTTTGCCGTGCGGATATTTTTCCTCTTTTTCAAAAGCACATTTTTTACATACATATATAAAACTTAAAGTGCTTTTTGTAGGAAAGTTACACAACGCACATGGCAAACCACTTTTAATATCTGTAACACCAAATCCCGGTGTTTCACATGCCGGGCAAATAGATTGAATCTTTTTAACCAATTTTTCTGTGGCTTTTGCTATTACATTCATTCTCGTTGGATTGTACATTGCCCTCATATCAGTTTCAACATATACCAATCCATTTTTATTGTAAAACTGATGATACAAGTTAAACAACAAATCCCAATTTGTAATGCCTTTAACCATTTCAGAATAATCATCTTTACTTTGCTTTAGAATTAAGGCATGAGAGGGAAATTGAACTTTATTGGCAAAAGAAATTAATTCATCTTTAGATAGTATTACTTTACCATTAAAGTTTGTTTCAGTACTCAATTCTCTGACAACAATTTCCAAATCATTTTTTTTATCAATAAAAATTAAAAGCTCATCATCCGCAGGAATAAAAAAAATGGAAGGATGAGGTCCGAAAGAACCTTCACTTGCAATTCCCAAATCACAATTATTTAATTCCATTGCCCTGATACATTTGTTTCTTATCGTTGTCAAAGGATCATCTTTTCTTTCAACTTCTCCGGCAAAAGTTCCAAATTCATCAGTATCAAAGGTTGCGTCAACAAAGCAAATTGCCCCTAATTCTTTTTCAAGAAAAGGAGCAATTACTTTTTCTTTAAGATGCTTTGTTGCAATAACTATCTTTCTTCCTTCAAACATTAAAAACGATGTTGTTTTTAAATTACTGACCTTGTCCCAATGAGTATGCAGACTTACCATCAAATGAATAAAGATTTTCAGTTTTGATGGTGTCAATATTCTGACTTAGTGCATTACTTAACAATTCAATGATATGCTTTTGATTAAAATCAAAACCCGCATCAGACTTGAATCTGCATCTCCAATGATCGGTACAAAATGTTTCCTTAAAGCCCTCTGGCCAAACTTTAATACCCCTGTTTGTAATCATGGAAAGTTTAACATGCTCAAGTTCAATTCCTTTTATTTTTTCAGCTAATTCATTCGGATCGGTTCCACTCCAGTGTACAAAAACATCTACGCCTTCCAATGTTTTTTGTGCTTTTGGTTTTCTTTTGTAAGAAGGTAAATTTAATACCGAACTATTGGAATAATCTACTGTTTTAAGTATTGTTGGTTTTTGACCAAGATTGTTTATTACAGCATTTGCAAATTCTTTTGTTCCAACTTTTTGCTTACTGATTCCTTCTTTAAAAATATCTGCAGTATGTATCCCATCTTCAATTGTTTTCAACCACGCATTTTGAATTTTTTCTGCAATAGTTGTTTGTCCAATGTGGTTCAACATCATTACTGCACCTTGCAACAAACCTGATGGATTGGCAACATTTTGATTTGCAATAGTTGGAGCAGAACCATGTATCGCTTCAAACATAGCGCAGGTTTCACCAATATTTGAAGATCCGGCTAAACCAACAGAACCGGTAATTTGTGCAGCAACATCAGATAAAATATCTCCGTATAAATTTGGCATTACAATTACATCAAAATCTTCCGGTGTATCTGCAATTTTAGCTGCGCCAATATCCACAATCCAATGTTCTTTAATTATTTCAGGATATTCACTTGCAATTTCATCGAATACTTTATGAAACAATCCATCTGTTTGTTTCATGATATTATCTTTTGTAAAACAAGTTACTTTCTTTCTTCCGTAATGTTTTGCATACTCAAAAGCATAACGAACAATTTTTTCACACCCTGGACGGCTGATCAATTTCAAACATTGTACTACTTCATCTGTTTGTTGATGTTCAATTCCTGCATACAAATCTTCTTCATTCTCTCTGATAATTACCAAATCCATCACCGGATGTTTCGTACTTATAAAAGGATGCATACTCACACAAGGTCTCACATTGGCATACAAACCAAGAAACTTACGAGTAGAAACATTTAAACTCTTGTATCCTCCACCCTGTGGGGTAGTTATTGGCGCTTTCAAAAAAACTTTATTTCTAGTAACTACTTCCCAAGCTTCTTTTGAAATACCGGATGTATTACCCGACAAATAAACTTTTTCACCAATTTCAATTTCATCAGTTTCAATTTGGGCACCTGCTGCAAATAAAATTTCTAATGTAGCATTCATAATTTCAGGTCCAATTCCATCTCCTTTAGCAATTGTAATTTTTATCATATAGTTGTATTTTTTTCAGTGCAAATGTGGCATAGATAATTGGTTTAATAATATTTATCTTTGTAATAGTAACCATAAAATTAATTTATGCATTATACGCTCAATCAGCTGCAAATTTTTTTGAAAATTGTTGAAACAAAAAATATTACAAAAGCGTCTGAAGAGTTACATTTAACCCAACCTGCCGTATCAATACAATTAAAAAATTTTCAGACACAATTTGAAACTCCATTAACAGAGGTTATTGGAAGAAAAATCTATATCACCGATTTTGGACATGAAATAGCAGATTTAGCAGAAAAAATTCTGTTTCAGGTGGAAACTATCAATCAAAAAACTTTAGCTTCAAAAGGCCAGTTAAGCGGAAAACTTAAAATATCAATCGTATCAACTGGAAAATATATCATGCCCTATTTTCTTTCAGATTTTACAAGAGAAAATTCAAGCGTAGAACTGATGATGGATGTAACAAACAAAAACAAAGTAATTGATAGCTTAAAAAATAATTTAGTTGACTTTGCATTGGTTTCAATTTTGCCAACTACTTTAAATATTGATAAACTAGATTTAATGAAAAACAAATTGTATCTGGTAGGAAACACTCAAAATAAATTCAACAAAAATTTAAACAGCAAAGAAATTTTTAAAAATATACCATTAATATTTAGAGAAAAAGGTTCTGGCACAAGACAAACAATGGAAAAATTTATTGAGCAAAATAGTATTTCTGTAATTAAGAAAATGGAGCTTACTTCTAACGAAGCTGTAAAGCAAGCGATTTTAGCGGGACTTGGTTTTTCTATTATGCCATTAATTGGAATTAAAAACGAACTTCAAAACAACCAATTGCAAATTATTCCAATTAAGGGATTACCGATAAAAACTACCTGGAGTCTAATCTGGCTAAAAGAAAAACAACACTCTACCGTTGCAACTTCATTACTAAACTACATTAAAAAAGAAAAGTCAAAAATCATTGAGCAAAGCTTCAACTGGTATGAAGAATATTAAAGATAATACCAACTTATCCCGATAATATTTTATTCAGTTACAACAATAGCATCTTTAATTACTACATCGCTTAAAAAGCCTGTACAAAAGCCTTTTAACGATATTTTAGAGCCAACCACAGGTTGAGATGAACCGGAAGATATCAGGGTACAAAAAACATTTGCAAATGCATCATTGGATTTTATAGTTACAGTTGTTTTTCCTTCCTGATCTTTTTTTATTTCACTTACTTCACCGGTTATTTTCAGGGCTTTATTCAGGTATTTTACATTGGAAGCTGCCTCATTGGTTTGATATTCAGTTACCAGCTGAGATGCAGTAATATCAATGGTTTTTTCATCTTCCGCACTTCGGTGATGATTGGCAGAATAAATAAAAATATAATACCATGTTCCTATTGCTGTAACAAGGATTATTAAGAATAAGCTAAGCAATATTTTCTTTTTCATAGAAATAATTAAGACAACCATTAAGCCAAATAAATAAAAATTACCAACCTAATTTCTTTGCTTTTTTTATGGTAAAAACACGGGCAATATTGAAACCAAAATGAATACCACCGTCTTCCCATTTATCTTTGGTTTCATTGATTACGGCTCTCTCGTTGATGCCTGTAGAGTTACTAAAATTCAATTGAAAAACATGTCCACCTGTTTCAATATCAAGGCCCAATGAAAAAGAATTTACGTATCCATCCAACTTAGTAATCCGAGGAAAATATTCTGCTGTCAAATTAACACGTTTGGTAATTCTTTGTCTTGCGCCAATACCCACCGAATAATAATCATTGGAATATTTATTCAAAGGAGCAGAATTATTGTAGTGTACTAATGTAGGTACAATCTGCAATGAAAAATAATCACTCATTTTTCTGGCAATAATTAATTGATGGGCATACGTTAAACGATCTGTATAATGCACAATATCATTTTGTGTAGCATCAAAATGAATTGTTTTCCAATGCATAGAAGCTACATAACTAACAGAGACAGGCATATTAACTTTTCCGGTAGATTGACGAAGAATTCTATACTTAAAAAAACCATCATAGGTTTTTTGATATTCACTTCTTCCAATGCCCACCATTAAACGGTCTGTAATGCCATAATCAACACCCATGCGCATTGTAGCGGCATCCAACCCCCAAATTGCATAAGCACCTTCATTTAAAGTTCCGAAACGATGGCTAATTTTTACATCCAACAAGCCTTTTGCCACATTCTCAATAGAATGACCATTGATTAATCTTGTAGTTTTAAAAGTAGCAGTAGTAAGGTCTGTTTCAGATTGTTTATTGGATGCATTTTGTTGATCCAATTCTGCAAACAAATCACCCGATGTTTTTATTGTTGTATCAACAGTTGTAGTTTGTTTTGATTTAGTGGAATTTTTTTCTGATTCCTTTTTACCTTTTTTATTTTGTGCCTTTGCACTTATTTGAACAAGAGTAATTGCAAAAATTAAAATTGTAAAAATGATATTTTTTTTATGATTGAACATATGATTGATATAATAAATAAACAGAGTGTAATAATAGAATTATTGATATTCGCAATTTACTGTTATTGCTGCTTCTTCAGCAATTTGTGAGCCTATATAGCTTCCTGTAATAAAATCTTTCAACTTTATTTTAAATAAAGTTTTGATGGTAACTTTTCCATTGCTAACAGTAATAGTTCCGGGTGTTGATATTTTTTTAGCTACTCCATGAATTGTAAGTGTACCCTCTGCATTTACAGAATACGTTCCGTTTTTTGAAAAATTAACAGAGGCTATATTGGTGATATATCCTTTGAAATCTGCTTTTGGGAACTTGGTACTTTCCATATAATTCTCGTTAAAATGATCTTCCATTAAGCCGTTGGCAAACTTGAAACTTTTAATCAGCAAACTAAAAATCATCTGTCCGGTATTATCAATAAATTTGGAATCAACCTGATTATTGACAGCTTTAATATCTACCGTTGCAGATGCATCAAAAGATATTTGTCCGGTTTTTGTGCTATATGTTTTTTGTGCAAAAATACTTATTGACAAAAGAATAAAAATTGAAGCCAAAAATATTTTCATTGCAATAATTTTTTAAAATCTAATTATTCAATTTCCCTTGTGTAATCCATAACTGAAATAAGTCTCTGAATAAACCGCTTGAAACTTGTGTAGTTGGTACTGGAGATAAAGAAGAACCTTGTGGCATATTACCCGCAGGTTTTAATCTGCTGTGTATAGATGCACTTTCATTATTGATCGTTGACCATTGAGTCCAAGTGGTATGTGAGCCATGATGACAAGTTGCACATTTAGTACTTATCACCGGCAAAATATCTACACTAAATCTTACCAAATAAACAACGATTAATGTGTAGTTTGTAGTTATTGAACCTACGGAGTTTGTAGCTTTTACAGTGATTGTATAAGTACCGGGAGACATTGTATTCACCCAACTGATAACACCTGAAGTTGCATTGATAGTAATACCTGTTATAGTTGTTGTTAATGAATAAGTTACAGCGGCTCCGCCAGTATTGATAGATGGTGCGAGTGAGCTACCTGCCATTCCCTGATTAACAGAATTTGAGGCAGGAGCATACGCAAAAGCGGTAGGTGCTGTTGCAACGCCCGATGCATTTACATAGAGAATATAACGAACTGAATCCACCATTCCTATTATATTGGTAGCAACAATACCGAGTGTATATGTTCCCCTTGGTACAGTATTTGCCCAATTGATAACTCCATTGTTATCTAAAGTAATACCAGCTACAGGTGCTGATATTTTAAAAGAAACAATACCACCTACTGTATTTTTAATAATTGGAGCAGCAGAACTACCGGCTGTACCTACTGTAATAGTTGAAGAAGAAGGTGAATAAGAAATTTTCAAAGTATCTTTAGAAACATTACGCAAATCAACGATGGCTTTGTCATAATGACAACTTGATAATACGCCAATGATAGAGAGTAAAATAATAAGCTGTCTCATTTTCGTTTTGATTTTAAAATTTCCTACTCATATCGTTTTTCTGTTCATGCCGTTTTTTATGTATTATGTATTACCTGGACTCTACTTTGTTTTTAGTTAATATTTATAAGCTATCCCTTTTTTAATATTTTGAGAACCACCAATTGTATTAGAATTAGCCCCTACTGTAGATTTATCAGAAGTTAGTAGTATAAATGGGCAACCTAATATAGCAGCAGCTTCCTTAAGTTTTTTCTCTGCTTTTTTATCTCCACTATTCCCTGTTTGAAAATTAATTAAACCTGTTTTTCCTCTCACTTCATCCACTTTTTTTAAACCAGCTGCATAAGCTTTATCTTCTATAATTACAACTTTTTCCCAGTCATCCTCACCTTTTATATTAATTTTTTCGGTTATCTCCTGAACCCTTCCACTTTTATAGGTAATATTTGAGATAGCATATTTACTTACTGTTACTTCTGCATCTTCGCCTTCATATTTATAAACAATAGTATACTCTTCTACTTTCAATACTTTTCCTTTAACAGTTTCTCCATTGTGCATTTTTATTATATCTGTTTGTGCAAAAAGTGAGTTGGTAAGAAGCAAAAAAGAAGCTGTAAATAATTTAAAATAATTTTTCATGACTTTATTTTATTTTCCTAATCGTATGGCTTTTCGGAATTACGCCCCGTTTGATATGTAGTTCCTGGACTCTACATTTATTTTAATAAAATATAAAACGATATTAGGCATTTTGTTTTTAAACCCAAAAAAAATATTTTAAATTACTTTAATTCAGCCTCATCAGCAAAACTGTAAAAAGTATTTTCTGGAGATACTATCAAGAGGTCAAGAATGGTTATATCTAATAGTTTAGCAGCTGCAATAATCTTTTGTGTTATTTCTTTATCCTGTGCAGAAGGTTGAAAATTTCCACTAGGATGATTCTGTGAAAGTATAATTCCAGATGCAGCAGTTTTTAATGCTACAGATAATAGCAATCTAATATCAACCACAGTTTCTTGAAGAACATATGGGGGGATGTTAGTTAAATTAATCAGAAGCGGGAGATACTAAAAAGAGGTGGGTGGGGTAATTGGTAAATTTTGTGAAATAGTAATTATTCTTACTTTTACTAGAATTAACTAACATTTAATCCCACACCATGAAGAAGCTATTAATCATTTTTTTCTTTTTATCCTTCACTTACATAAACATGGCCCAAGTAGGTATTGGAACTAACAGTCCTAATGGATCAGCACAGCTGGATGTAAGTAGCACTACAAAAGGATTTTTACC